>CAYNDG010000005.1:4709-21269 GCA_964395805.1 uncultured Brevundimonas sp. | reverse complement strand
TCCGGCGGCTCGGTCGGCTGTGGCCACAAGGCCATGGGCATTACGGCCCGTGGCGCGTGGGAGGCGGTCAAGCGCCACTTCCGCGAAATGGGCCGGGATATCCAGACCGAGCCCTTTACCGCCGTCGGCGTCGGCGACATGTCGGGCGATGTGTTCGGTAACGGCATGCTGCTGTCGAAACAGACGCGGCTTCTGGCGGCCTTTGACCACCGTGACATCTTCCTTGATCCGGATCCGGACCCGGCGACCAGCTGGGCCGAGCGCAAACGGCTGTTCGACCTGCCCCGGTCCTCCTGGCAGGACTATGATGCGAAATTGATCTCGAAGGGCGGCGGGGTCTTCTCCCGCAGCGAGAAGTCCATTCCGCTGACGCCCGAGGTCCGGGCCATTCTGGACATCGAGGACGAGGCGCTCGATCCCCAGAGCCTGATCCGGGCGATCCTCAGGGCCCCGGCGGAGCTGCTTTATCTCGGGGGTATCGGGACCTATGTGAAATCCGCGCAGGAAACCGATGCCCAGGTCGGCGACAAGACCAATGACCCCCTGCGGGTCAATGCCGAGGACCTCAGGGTCAAGGTGGTGGGAGAGGGGGCCAATCTGGGTCTCACCCAGGCGGCACGCATCGCCTTTGCGCTCAAGGGACGTGATGCGGGCGGCGGCCGGATCAATACGGACGCGATCGACAACTCGGCCGGCGTCGACACCTCGGACCATGAAGTCAACATCAAGATCCTGGTCGGTTCGGCCATCCAGTCCGGCGCCCTGAAGCCCGGGGATCGCAACCCTTTGCTGGCCGATATGACCGACGAGGTCGGGCGCAAGGTTCTGGCCCACAACTATGACCAGACGCTCGCCCTGACACTACAGGCCGACGAAGGTGTGGGCGCGCTCGATTCCCAGCAGGGCTTCATGCAGGTGCTGGGCGCACGCGGGCGCCTGGACCGGCGGGTCGAGGGTCTGCCGGATGATGGGCGCATCGCCGAGATGAAGGCCATCGGTCAGGCCCTGACCCGGCCCGAGATCGCGGTGCTGACGGCCTATTCCAAGATCGAACTGTTCGACGAGATCGTCGCCTCGACGGCCCCGGACGATCCCTTCTTCCGCGATACCCTGGCCCAGTATTTTCCCGAGCCGCTGGCGCGCTTCGGCGAGGAAATGCAGTCCCACCGCCTGCGACGCGAGATCATTGCCACGGTCCTCAGCAACCAGATCGTGAACATGATGGGGGCGACCTTCCCCGAGCGGCTCAAGCGCAGCGCCGAGGTCGGCGCCGGGTCGCTGGTCGTGGCCTTTGCCGCCGCCCGACGCATCTTCCGTCTGGACGAGGCCTGGGACGCGGTATCAGCCCTGGACCACAAGGTCTCCTCGTCGGCCCAGATCGCCCTTTACCGCGAGATTTCCACCGTCCTCCGGCGCCAGACCTTCTGGCTGTCCCGCCGGGCACCTTTGTCGGGTGTCACCGTCGACAGCCTGATCGAGACCTATCGTCCGATCGCCGATGCCCTGCTGTCCGAGGGTGGTGACGTCCTGTCCCGCTTCGAGCAGGGACGGCTGGACGACCGCGTCCGGGGTTTCATCGCCCAGGGCATACCGGAAGCCATGGCCCGCGAGGTCGCCCTGCTGCGGTCCCAGGTCGCGGTGGCCGATGTCGGCGATCTGGCGCGCGAGGCTGACTGGCCCGCCCCGGCCATGGCCCGGCTGTATCACCAGGTCGGCGCCGCCTTCGATCTGGACCGGTTGCGGTTCGCCGCCGGGCAGGTGCGCTCGGTTGACCATTTCGACCGGCTGGCGGTTCGCCGGCTGATCCAGGACTTCATGGCCGAGCAGATGGTTCTGACACGGGCTGTAGCCAAGGCGTCTGACCCCAGGGTCGGTCGCAGCGAGGCGGCGGCCGAGGCCGCTGTCGACGCCTGGATCGGCCATCGCCTCGAGGTGGTCGAGGGCGTCCGGGCATCGGTCGACGAGATCGAGCAGTCGGGCCAGGGCTGGACCTTCGCCAAGCTGACCATCGCCAACGCCACGATCCGGGAGGTGGCGAGCTCGGCGGGCTGAGGCCTGCCGGGACCTGTCACAGGGGAAAGTCCATGCCGCGCAAATTTCTGGTCATTGTCGACGACAGCCCCGAGTTCGAGACGGCCCTGAAATATGCGGCTCGCCGGGCCCGCTCGACCGGCGGCCGTCTGGCCCTGCTGCGGGTCATCCGCCATGGATCGGATGCCCACTGGTCGGGGGTGCGCGACGAGATTGACCGCCAGCTGCGCGAGGAGGCCGAGGCCCTTCTGGTCCGGCTGGGCGAGGGCGCTGCAGAATGGGCCGGGGCGCCGCCCCTGTTCCTCATTGAGGAGGGCGATCCCATTTCCGCCATTCGCAAGGTCATCGACGATGATCCGGACATCAAGATCCTGATCCTGGCGGCGGGCAGCGGCAGTCGCGGCCCCGGACCGCTCATCACCGCCCTGCTGAAACAGGGGTCTCTGGGGGGACGCAAGCTTCCGGTGACCATTGTTCCCGCCGAGCTGAGCGAGGCTGAGGTCAACGACCTGGCCTGATCGCCGATGGCCGGCCGCACGCCCTTGCGAACGCCGGCGCGGGAGCGCATGTCACGGACATGTTCATCCAGACCGAAACCACCCCCAACCCCCGCGCCCTGAAATTCCTTCCCGGCCGGGAGGTGTCACCGGAGCGGACACTGGAATTCCGCACGATCGACGAGGCATCGGCCTCGCCGCTCGCCGAAGCCCTGTTCCAGCTCGAGAATGTCGTCGGCGTCATGCTGGGCGCCGACCATATCGCCGTGACGCGGGGCGAGGAGGGTCCGGACTGGTCCGGGATGAAGGCCCCCATCCTTGCCGCCATCATGGACCATTTCCAGTCCGGACGGCCCGTGGTGACCGGCGATGTCGACGGGGGCGATGCGGACTCCTCGACCGACAGCGATATCGTTCAGGAGATCAAGGCACTGCTGGACAGCCGAGTTCGCCCTGCCGTGGCCCAGGACGGCGGCGACATCCTGTTCGACTCCTTCGACGCGGAATCGGGCCTGCTGACCCTGCGGATGCGGGGCGCCTGTGCAGGCTGCCCGTCTTCCACGGCCACGCTCAAGGCCGGTGTGGAGCAGATGATGCGTCACTACATCCCCGAGGTCACCCGGGTCGAGCAGACCCTCTGAGCCAACTTTTTCGTCGCCTGCCGTGTGCCGCATGATAAACCGGGGCATGCGACTGTCTGCGTCATCCGACGAGGTGAAGGCCCGCATGCAGGCCGAGCTTGCCGCCCTTGGCGAGGCCCTGGCCCGTCTGCGTCATGCCGTCGGCCTCAACCAGGCCGAGGCCGGCGCCCGTGTCGGCATGACCGGCCAGGGGTGGGGGCTCTACGAAGCCGGAAAGCGGTCCGGACTTTTCCGCCCCGACATCCAGACACGATTGACCGCCGCTCTGGGCGCTACGCCCGAGGCCCTTTCGCTGGAGCGGGGCGCGCCGCCGTCTGCGGCCAGCCCCGGCGAGGAGAGAGTCAGTGGGGTTGAGGCGAGATCGGCGACCTTCAGGACCGCCGAAGCTCCGGGCCTCCCTCAGGATGAAACCTTCACGTTTCCGGTTCAGACCGAAGATGTGTGGCCTTGGGCCTCCAGCGGCGTCGTGCTGGTCTGCGACCCGGGCCGCTGGCCTCGCCGGGGACAGGGCTGCGTGGTCGAGACCCGGGATGGTGAGGCCCGCATCCGGCTGTTCGACGGTGCCGACCGCGATTTTCTGATTCTGAAGGGCGGGTCGGGCGGCCTGGACCAGACGGAACGCCTTGCGCGAAAAGAGGTCGTCCGGCTGTCGACAGTCGTCTCGCGTAACGAGGCATGAAACACTTGTATTTCACCCACGAAGACCATATGAAACGGTTCAGGTTCGACGAAACGCATTCATTGGAGAGGTCGGGTGTCCCGTCAGCCGAGACGTCAGACAAGCCGCGAGGGGACGCCGGTGGACAGCTGGGTCGGGGGGCGGATCGCGGCCCGACGCCATGCGCTGGGCCTTTCGCAGACGGCCCTGGCCGAACGCGTGGGCGTCAGCTTTCAGCAAATCCAGAAATACGAGACCGGCATCAACCGCATTTCCGCCTCGCGCCTGCACCAGATCGCTCTGGCGCTCGGCGCCGAGCCGGGCAGCTTTTTTCCCGCCCCGGACTCTTCCCGGTCGACGGAGGGACACCGGTTCTCGTCCCGGCTCGCGGACGCGCCACTCTCTCCGGCTGGACGGCTGGCCGAGGCCTTCTCCCGCATGCCCAACCGCAAGGCGAGACAGGCGCTCGTCGTGCTGGCCGAATGCCTCGCCGGTCCCTCGGGCGCGCTCCCCTAGACCTTCGGCGGGCCGCATGACCCTTCTGGTGCTGGATACGGCCCAGGGCCTGTGCACCGTCGCGCTAGGACGAGACGGTCGGGTGATCGCATCCCGGTCCGAGCCCATGACGCGCGGCCATCAGGAACGGCTCCCCGTTTTGGTCGAGGCGGTGCTGGCCGAGGCTGGCATTCCTGCGTCGACGCTCGAGGTCGTCGCCGCCACGCGCGGGCCGGGCTCCTTCACCGGTCTCCGCGTCGGACTGGCCTTTGCCCAGGGACTGGCCGCAGCGACCGGCGCCCGCCCGATCGGCCTGTCGTCGCTGGATGCGCTGGCGGTTCAGGCGTATCTCGCCGCGCCCGACAGCCTGTCCCCCATTGCGGCCGTCATGGACGCCCGCCGGGGTCAGGTCTATCTGGCCCTCTGGGGGGCCGTCGACGGTTCCGGCGAGACGGACCCCGCGCTCATCCGCGCCTCGATGCAGCCCGCCGGGGCCATGCCGATCGAGGACGCGACCCCTCTTCTGGATGCTTCCAGCCCCGAGGCACAGCTGATCGGCAGCGGCGCCCACCTGATCACGCCGGCATCCTCGGGCGCAGGTCTGGTCGAGGGCCCGGATCCCCGGGCCCTGGTGCATCTGGCGACGGTTCGAGCGGCTCAGGCCGACGCGACCGGCCTCGACCCCCTCTATCTGCGCGCGCCCGATGCCACCCCGCCCACGCGCCTGCCGGGCCAGCCCCGACCGGACCGGGTGTGAGCCCCGATCCGGCCCGGCTGGCGGCTATCCACGCCCGGGCGATCAGCCCGGCCTGGAGCGAGACCGCCCTGCGCGACCTGCTGAATCAGCCGGGCGTCTGGGCCGAAGCGACGGCCGATGGCTTCATCCTGATGCGTCAGGCCGGGGACGAGGCCGAGGTCCTGACGCTGGCCGTCCTACCCGAGGCGCGGCGGCACGGACAGGGCCTCGCCCTGATGCAGGCGGCCCTGGCCACCAGCCGGGCCCGGGCCGTCCGCCATGTCTTCCTCGAGGTCGCCGCCGACAATACCGCCGCCCAGGCGCTCTATCGGTCCCTCGGCATGGTCGAGAGCGGTCGTCGGCGCGGCTACTATGGCCGCAGCCCGGGCCCGGCGGTTGACGCCCTGATTCTCACTCTCAACTTGGGCCCGACGCTTCCCTAGAGGGCGGCAAGGCCCTATTCTTGCCGCATGGACCGGATCGAGAAACTTTGTGCTGACCGCGGCATGCGGATGACCGAGCAGCGGCGCGTGATCGCGAGGGTGCTGTCTGCGGCCGAGGACCACCCCGATGCCGAGGAACTGTATCGCCGCGCCTCGGCGGTCGATCCGCACATCTCGATCGCCACCGTCTATCGCACCGTGCGCCTGTTCGAGGAGGCGGGCGTGGTCGAAAAGCACGATTTTGGCGACGGCCGCAGCCGCTATGAAGAGGCGGGTGACGATCACCACGACCACCTGATCGACACGAAGACAGGCGAGGTCATCGAATTCTACGACGCCGAGATCGAACGGCTGAAAACCGAGATCGCCAAACGCCTCGGCTTTGACCTGATCGGTCACAAGCTGGAACTGTATGGAAGGCCGATCGCCGGGGCCCTGCCTTCGGACCGGGAAGGGCTGATCTACAAGCGTCAGAACCAGCGCGACCCCCAGGAAGCCTGAGCCGGACCCGCCCCCGCCTTGCGGGCGCCACGCCCTGACCCCATAAGCGTGCCATGACCGACACCGAGACCCTGCCCGAGGTCGGAACGGGTGCGCCCAAGCGCCTGTTCATCAAGACCTACGGCTGCCAGATGAACGTCTATGACTCCGAGCGCATGGCCGATGTCCTGCGCCCGCTGGGCTATGCGCCGACCGAAACGGTCGAGGACGCGGACTTCGTCATCCTGAACACCTGCCACATCCGCGAAAAGGCCGCCGAGAAGGTCTATTCCGAACTGGGCAAGCTGCGGATGCTCAAGGAAGAAAAATCCGGCGCCATGACCATCGCGGTGGCCGGCTGCGTCGCCCAGGCCGAGGGCGAGGAGATCATGCGCCGCCAGCCCGCCGTCGATCTTGTGGTCGGGCCCCAGGCCTATCATCAGCTGCCGGAACTGCTGACCCGCACGGCCCGGGCGCGCGGCGAGCGGATCGGCGCCGACTTCGCCCCGGTCGACAAGTTCGACGCCCTGCCGAAGGCGCGCGGGGTGCGGGGCGTCACCGCCTTCCTGACCGTGCAGGAGGGGTGCGACAAATTCTGCACCTTCTGTGTGGTGCCCTACACCCGGGGCGCCGAATGGTCGCGGCCGGTTGCGGCCATTCTGGACGAAGCCCGCGCCCTGGCCGATCAAGGCGTGCGCGAAATCACCCTGCTGGGCCAGAACGTCAATGCCTATGACGGCGAGGGGCCGGATGGGAAACCGTCGTCGCTGGCCCGGCTGGCCTGGGCGCTGGCCGACATCCCCGGGCTGGACCGCATCCGCTATACGACCAGCCATCCCAATGACATGTCCGACGACCTGATCGCCGCCCATGGCGAGCTGGACGCGCTGATGCCCTATCTGCATCTGCCGGTGCAGTCGGGCTCGGATCGCATCCTGCGGCTGATGAACCGCAAACATGGCCGGGCCAAATATCTGGATCTGGTCGCGCGGCTGCGGACTGTCCGTCCCGACCTGGCTCTCTCCGGTGATTTCATCGTCGGCTTCCCGGGAGAGACCGAGGCCGATTTCGAGGCGACGATGGAGCTGGTGCGCGAGGTCCGATACGCCTCGGCCTTTTCCTTCATGTATTCGCCGCGCCCCGGAACGCCGGCCGCCACCATGGGCGCGCAGGTGCCCGATGCCGTCTCGCGCGAGCGCCTGCACCGGCTGCAGGCCCTGCTGCTGGAACAGCAGGTGGCGTTCAACGCCTCGCAGGCCGGGCGCGTCCTGCCGGTCCTGTTCGAAAAGCCCGGGCGGCATGGGGCCCAGGCCATCGGCCGCTCCCCCTATCTGCAGTCGGTCCATGTGGAGGATGCGCGCGACCTGATCGGACGCATTCTCCCGGTCGAGATCGTGTCCGGCCAGCAGAACAGCCTCACCGGCCGGCTGGTCGACGCAGCGGAACGGGCGGCCTGATGGCGCGCGGCAGCGAGTTCCTGACCCTCGAGGACAGCATCCTGCGACAGGTCGTCGGCCCCAACAGCCGCCATCTGGCCCGGATGGAATCCGCCTATGACGTCGATCTTGACGCCCCCGGTGGCGGCATCCGGATCCATGGGTCGCCCCGGGATCGGGCTGATGCCCGCCGCTTGATCGAGAGTCTGTCGGCCAAGGTCGAACAGGGGGTGGAGATCACGGATGATCTGGTCATCGCCATCCTGCGTCAGGATCGGCGGGGTGCGGCCGCCACCGGCGGGGTTCTGGCCTTTGGCCGCAAGGGGGCCATCACGCCCACGGGTCTGGCCCAGAGCCGCTATGTCGACATGATGACCCACTGCCCGCTCAGCTTCGGCGTGGGGCCGGCGGGCACCGGCAAGACCTTTCTGGCGGCGGCCTATGGCGCATCGCTCCTGCGCGCGCGAAGCGTCAGCCGGCTGGTGGTCACGCGACCGGCAGTGGATGCGGGGGAAAAGCTGGGCTTTCTGCCCGGCGATCTGAACGAAAAGGTCGACCCCTATCTGGCGCCCATCTGGGAGGCCCTGAATGAGGTCCTCGGCGCCGAGCAGGTGCAGGCCCACCGCGACCGTCGCGAGATCGAGACCGCCCCCATCGCCTTCATGCGCGGCCGGACGCTCAAGAACGCCTTCGTCATCGTCGACGAGGCCCAGAACACCTCGCGCATGCAGATGAAGATGGTGCTGACCCGCCTCGGCGAGAACTCCCGCATGGTGGTGACCGGCGATCCCACCCAGATCGACCTCATGAACCCGCGCGACTCGGGGCTCTCCCACGCCCTCAAGATCCTCAAGGGGGTGGAAGGCGTCGGGATCGTCGAATTCGCGGCCGAGGACGTCATCCGCCATCCCCTCGTCGAGCGGATCGTGCGCGCCTATGACGCCGACGGCGCGCGCGGCACCTCATGATCGAGACCCGGGTCGAGGATCCGGCCTGGCACGAGGCCGTGTCGGACATCGAGGCCGTTGTCGGTCGGGCCGCAGGGGCCGTGCTGGGTGCCGAAGCCCGTCCGGACGCCGAGCCGCTCGCTACGGTCCTGCTGGCGGACGATGACGCCGTGCAGATCCTCAACGCCCGGTTCCGGGACCGTGACGCGCCGACCAATGTGTTGAGCTTTCCGGCATCCCCCGTGCCCGGCGCTCCGGCGGGTGCCTATCTGGGTGACATCATCCTCGCCTTCGGCGTTTGTCGGCGCGAAGCGGAAGCCCAGGGCAAGCCTCTGGCGCACCACCTGACGCATCTGGTCGTCCACGGCCTGTTGCACCTTCAGGGCCATGACCACCAGGCGGACGACGAGGCCGAGGTGATGGAGGCGCGCGAGCGCACGCTTCTTGCAGGTCTCGGGATCGATGATCCCTACCGTGCCATTCTGGATCGCGACCCATGACCGACGCGACCCCTGACCCTCTCGCCCACCCTCTCGTCGGCCCTCTCGTCGGCCCGGCCGTCCGCCCGACGGGCCGGATGCGGCTGATTCGCCTGGTCCTGGCGCTCCTTGCAGGCGTCGGGACGGCTCTTGCCCATCCGCCCTTCGGCATACTGCCTGGCCTGCTCGGCTATGCCCTGCTGCTCGTGCTGGCGGACGGATCGCCCGATCGTCGGGGGGCCTTCTGGATGGGTTGGCTGGCGGGCTTCGCCTATTTCATGGTGGGCTGCTGGTGGGTGGCCGAGGCCTTTCTGGTCAACCCGGCCCAGGCCTGGATGGCCCCCTTTGCCGCGGCCCTGCTGCCCATGGGCATGGGTCTGTTCTGGGGTCTGGCGCTGGCCGTCTATCGCCATCTCGACATCAGCGGCGTGCGCCGGGTGCTGGCATTTGCCGTCCTGTTCGCGCTCGTCGAATGGCTGCGCGGCCACATCCTGACGGGCTTCCCGTGGAATCCCGCGGGCGCCAGCTGGCAGGCCGGCTCGGCGGGGTCGCAGGCGGCGTCCCTGATCGGGGTCTATGGCCTCGGCCTGTTGACGGTCGCGGGCTTTGCCGCCGTCGGGCCCCTGCTGACTGCCGGTGATCGCAAGGCCCGGGCTGGGGCTGCCGTACTCGGCCTTGTCCTGATCCTCGCGCTCAACGTCTGGGGCGGATTCCGGCTCGCCGCGGCACGGGTTGAGGTCACGCCGACCGTCATGCGCATCGTCCAGGCCGACGTGGACCAGCAGTCGAAGTGGACGCCCGAAGCCTATCGCTCGATCGTGGATCGCTACGTCAATCTGACCGGGCGCCCCGGGGCCCGTGTGCCCGATGTGATCATCTGGCCTGAGGGGGCCTTGCCCAATACAGCCAATGCGGTCCTCGCGCCCGACGCCTGGGAGGCCGCGGCCATCCGCAATGCCCTGCTCCCCGGTCAGGTGCTTCTGATGGGTATGAGCCGGGCCGAGCCGGATCCGACGCAGGCGGTGGGCGCCCGCTTCTACAACAGCCTGATTGCGGTCCGGTCGGGCGGGCAGGGCGGGCTCGAGGTGACCGGCGTCTATGACAAGTACCGGCTGGTGCCCTTCGGCGAGTATCTGCCCGCCGGTGCGCTCATGAGCCGGCTCGGGATCCGCAGTCTGGTCCATGTGGCGGCCGATTTCAGCGCCGGACCGCGTCCGGCCCCGCTGAAGCTGGAGGGCCTGCCTGACCTGCAGCCGCTGATCTGCTATGAAAGCCTCTATCCCGGTTTCACCCGGGGCGTGGGCGCCGATCGCCCCCTGTGGATTGCCAATGTGTCGAATGACGCCTGGTTTGGCCGGACGTCCGGGCCCGTCCAGCATCTGAACCTTGCGTCCTACCGGGCCATCGAAACGGGTCTGCCGGTGGTCCGCTCGACCCCGACCGGGATCTCGGCGCTGGTCGATCCGTTCGGCCGGGTGGACAGACGCAACCGGCTGGATCCGGGAGAAAGCGGAGTCATCGACGTGCGGCTGCCTGCGGCGCTCCCGCCGACCCTCTATGGACGGGTCGGGGATCTGATCTTCTGGCTGCTGACGCTCACGGGGCTGACCCTCGCCCTCGGCGACCGCTTTCCCTGGCTGGTTTCCCGCTTCAGTCGTTAATCCGCGCAGCTACGTAATCGGACGTAGGCGACACCCGTTTCCCGATGCGTCATAAGGCCGGTTCGTCCTGTCCTTGTCCTGCTTTTATGGTGACAGGTCGGCGCGGCGGGCGCATGAGCCAGTGGACCCGTCGGATTGGTTGTGGAACAGGAACACCGAGTATGGCGCGAGGCAAGAACATTGACGGCCCCCATCCCGTGGACCGGCATGTCGGGCGACGGGTGTGCGAGAAGCGGATCAGCCTGGGCTACAACCAGAGTGATCTGGGCCGGGCTCTTGGCCTGACCTTTCAGCAGATCCAGAAATACGAAAAGGGTGTGAACCGGATCTCGGCGTCCAAGCTTTTCGACATTTCCCGCTTCTTCAAGGTCGACGTCAGCTACTTCTTTGAGGGGCTAACCGACGGCGCGGCGGGCATGGCGGAGGAAGCAGCCGGCTTCGACCACGATTTTCCCGCCACGCGGCAGACCATCGAAATCAACCGACTTGCGCCGCAGCTTTCGCCGCGCCGTCAGCGACTGGCGCTCGATCTTATCCGCGAGATGCTGGAAACCCCTGACGCCGATCCCGCGGACTAGCGCGCGTCGCTGCCCTGGCGCCGTTGGCCGAAGGTCGGGGCAGCCGCCTTTTCCTTGGCCCAGTAGGCGGCCCCGTCGTCGGGCTTGAACATGGTCCGCGGAACACCGTCGGAATCGACCACCGCAAAGGTATTGGTCGAGGCCTGATAGATCAGGACATCACCATTGGCGCGCGTGACCGTCTCGGCATCGGCGGGAGGCCGGGTCGTGAAGGCCGTCACCGCAGCCAGATAGGCCTCCGGCGTCGTCGTGCCGAAATCGGACCCGTTCCGCTCGAACAGCCTCTGAACCTTGGCATCCACCGTCTCGCGCCGGTTGGCGGTCAGGGCGGGTTTGGCCTCGGCCGGGGCGCTCTTGGCAACCTCGCCGTCCGGGCCGCCGCTCATCGGCTTGGCGTCTTCCGGAACCGCCGCCCGGTCGCGCGTTTCGACCGCCGACGGCCCGTTGTCACACCCCGCCAGACCCAGCCCGGCAATCACTCCCAAGGCCGTCAGGCCCGCTCGCATCCGGTGCATGAAACCCTCCCTCATGGAACCCGCGAGTCCACACAAGCACAGGTTTAGTGTTCTTGCAATGTTCTGTTCGTCGACGGGTGTTGTGGCAAGACGGCGGGCGCTCGACGGCGGGCGGGGGGGCGGCTAAGGGTGGCCTATGAAGGCTGTTGAGGCACCCCCTGCTCCCCGCGTGCGCCGCGTCCTGCTGATCGTCGGGGGCGGCATCGCCGCCTACAAGGCGCTGGAGCTGGTTCGCCTGATGCGCAAGGCCGGGCTGGAGGTGAAGGCCATCCTGACCCGCTCGGGCGGGGAATTCGTCACCCCGCTGTCGCTGGCCGCGCTGACAGGCAGCGCCGTCCGGCAGGACCTGTTCTCGTCCGGGGACGAGACCACCATGGGCCATATCGAACTGTCGCGCTGGGCCGATCTGATTGTCGTGGCGCCGGCCACGGCGGGTCTGATCGCGAGGGCCGCGACCGGCGCCGCCGCCGACCTGGCGTCGACCACGCTGCTCGCCACAGATGCGCCGGTGCTGCTGGCCCCGGCGATGAATGTCCGCATGTGGCTGCACCCGGCGGTGCAGGCCAATCTGGCCACGCTGAAGACGTTCGCGGAGCCCCGCTATGCTGTTGTCGGCCCGGATGACGGCGAAATGGCCTGCGGTGAGTACGGCCCGGGACGTATGGCCGAGCCCTCGGCCATCCTGGATGCGATCCTCGCCCACGAGGGCAAGGCCGGGCTGCCGGAGCGGCCTCTGGCCGGTCGCCACGCCCTGGTCACGGCCGGGCCGACCTTCGAGCCGATCGACCCGGTGCGCGGCCTGACCAACCGGTCCAGCGGCAAACAGGGCTATGCCATAGCCGGGTCCCTCGCGCGGGCCGGGGCGCGGGTCACCCTGATCTCCGGGCCGGTCGCGCTTGAGACGCCCGCCGGGGTCGACCGCGTGTCCATCGAGACGGCGGAGCAGATGCGGGTGGCGGTCGAGCAGGCCCTGCCCGCCGACCTCGCCGTCCTCACGGCCGCCGTCTCGGACTGGCGGGCAGCCGGGGTGGCCGACACCAAGATCAAGAAGCGGGCAGGGGAGGGGCCGCCCGCCCTGTCGCTGGTCGAAAATCCGGACATCCTGAAAGCCCTGTGTCACCGGACCGAAGGCCGCCCACCCCTGGTCATCGGCTTTGCCGCCGAGACCGGCCAGCTGGAAGCGCGGGCCGCCGCCAAGCTGGAGGCCAAGGGCTGCGACTGGATCGTTGGCAATGATGTGTCCGGGGGTGTGTTCGGGCGCGACGAGACGCAGGTGGTGCTGTTCCGCAAGGGCGAGACGCCCGAGCCATGGGCCGAGACCACCAAGACCGCTGTGGCCGACCGTCTGGTCCGCGCCGTGATCACCCATTTGACGAAAGAGACTCCATGATCCGCATCGCCCTGGTGCAACTGCCGCATGCAGAGGGCCTGCCCCTGCCGGCCTATGAGACCGACGGTGCCGCCGGCATGGACCTGCGCGCTGCTGTGGCCGAGGACCAGCCCATGGTGCTCGAGCCGGGCGCCCGCGCCCTGGTCCCGACCGGCCTCAGCATCGCCGTCCCTCCGGGCTTTGAGGCCCAGGTGCGCCCCCGCTCCGGTCTGGCGCTGAAGGCCGGTATCACCTGTCTGAACAGCCCCGGGACGATCGACAGCGACTATCGCGGCGAGGTCGGGGTGATTCTCGCCAACCTAGGCGGCGAGGCCTTCGTCATCCGCCGCGGCGAGCGCATTGCCCAGATGGTCATCGCCGCCCACGAACGGGCCGAATGGTCGGTCGTCGACAGCCTGGACGAGACCACCCGCGGCACCGGTGGCTTCGGCTCAACCGGTCGCTGAGCGCCTCAGATCGGCGGCGCGGCCGCGGTGACCGCGCGACGCCGCACCTGCTCCCGCCAGGCGGTGTAGAGCCCGCTGCCCACGATCAGGGCCGCCCCGGCCAGGGCGGACCATGAGGGCGCGACCGACAGGGCCAGCCATCCGAACAGGACCGCCCCGGCAATCTGCAGATAGTCGAACGGCGTGACCGCCGAGACCGGCGCCAGCCGCAGGGATTCGGTCATGGCCAGCTGGGCCACACCCCCGGATAGGCCCGCCCCGATCAGGAAGCCGAAGGCCAGCGGCGCATGCCGTCCGCCAAAGGCCGGCAGCAGCAAGGCGCCCGCGACGGCGCAGGCGATAAAGAACCAGAAGACAATGGCGGCAACATGCTCGGTCCTGCTCAGATGGCGAAGCGTCACCGTGACCCCGGCTGAAAAGCCGGCGCCGACCAGGGCAAAGGCCACGCCCGCTGCGGGCAGGGTCTCGCCCCCCGGCTGCATGACCACCATCACCCCGACAAAACCCACGGCCACGGCCAGCCAGCGATGCCAGCCGACCGCCTCCCTCAGGACCAGAAAGGACAGCAGGGTGGCAAACATCGGCGCGGTAAAGCCCAGCGTGGTCGCCTCTGCCAGGGGCAGAAGGCTCAGGGCCTGGAACAGGCACAGGATGCCGGTGACTCCCAGTGCACAGCGCCAGAGATGCATCAGGGGTCGCTGCGTGGCGATGGCCCCGATGCCGGGTCCGGCCAGCACCCAGACCAGCACCACCGGCAGGCCGAAAATGGCGCGATAGAACACCATTTCCGGTGCCGAAACCCCGGCCTCGGCCGCCAGCTTCATCAGCCCGGACATCAGCGAGAAACTGCCCGCCGCCAGAACTCTCAGCAGGATGCCGCCCGTGATTCCCTCCAGCCGGATCACGGTGTCCCCCTTCAGGCCTGACGGAAGCCCAGCACGTCCTGCATGTCATAAAGGCCGGGGCGGCGATTGCGCACCCAGGCGGCGGCGGCCACAGCGCCCTTGGCGAACAGGGACCGGTCGATGGCCGAATGGCTGAGGGTCAGCACCTCGTCCTCCGAGGCAAAGATCACCGAATGCTCGCCGATGATCCCCCCGGCGCGCAGAGCGGCAAAGCCGATCTCGCCCTCGGCGCGGGGCTCTCCGACGCCGTTGCGCGGCGCGGCTCGCACATCGCCCAGATCGACATTGCGACCGCTGGCGGCCGCCTCGCCCAGCATCAGGGCGGTGCCCGACGGCGCGTCGACCTTCCTTCGGTGGTGCGATTCCAGCACCTCAATGTCCCAATCGCGCGCATCCAGCCGTTGGGCCGCGTGCTCGACCAGTCCGATCAATATGTTGACACCCAGCGAGAAATTGCCGCTGCGGACGATAGCCACCTTCTCGGCCGCCGCCTCGATGCGCGCCTCTTCTTCCGCGGACAGGCCGGTCGACCCGATCACCAGCGCGGGGCCCCCCGCCTCGGCACAGCGCTCGGCCAGTTCGACCGAGGCCTCGGGCGTCGAGAAATCGATAATCACGTCACAGAGGGACAGGTCCGGGGTCTCGCCGCGATCAAAGCGGGCGGCGACCACCACATCCTTCCTCGCGTCCAGAACCTGGCTCACGGCCCGCCCCATCCGCCCGCGCGCGCCGGAAATCCCGGCGTGGAACAGGGCGTTCACGCGGCGGACTCCCGCGACGAGGAGGCGCCTGGCCCGTCGCCGTCGCCGCCCAGAATATCGGCCCAGAAGCGTTTGGCCTTGCCGGCAAAGCTGGAGTTGCGCGGATTCTGGTCCTCTCCGAACGACTGGGCCAGCTCCTGCATCAGTTCCTTCTGGCGGGGCGTCAGGTCGGACGGCGTCTCGACGAACAGCTCCACGACCAGATCGCCGCGCTGCTTGCCGTTCAGATGCGGCATGCCCTTGCCCTTGATGCGGATGGTCTTGCCGGTCTGGGCGCCCGCGGGTACCTGCACCGGGGCCTTGCAGCGCCCGTCACAGGCCTCGGATACCAGACAGGGCGCATCGATCGCCCCGCCCAGGGCCGCCACCGTCATCGGCACCGGCACGGTCACCAGCAGGTCCAGATTGTCTCGCTCGAACAGCTCATGGGGCGTGACCGAGATGAAGACATAGAGGTCACCCCGTGGCCCACCGCGCAGGCCGACGTCGCCCTCGCCGGTCAGCCGGATACGCGAGCCGTCATCGACCCCGGCCGGCACCTTCAGCGACAGGGTGCGCGAGCGTCGCACCTGCCCCTGGCCGCGACAGGTGCCGCAGGCCTCGGCCACGCGCTTGCCCGCCCCGCCACAGTGGGGACAGGTGCGCTCGACCTGGAAGAAGCCATTGGCCTGACGCACCCGGCCCGCCCCCTGACAGGTCGAACAGGTGACCGGCTGTGTTCCCGGCTTCGCGCCTGACCCCTCGCAGGTGTCACATGTGGCTGTGGTCGGGAAGGATATCTCGACATCCGTGCCGCGATAGGCGTCCTCGAGGGTGATCTCGAGATCATAGCGCAGGTCCGAACCCCGTCGGGGTCCGCCGCCCCGTGCACCGCGCCCGCCGAACACATCACCGAAGGCGTCGCCGAACACCTGCTCGAAGATGTCGTTGACGTCGTGAAACCCGGCGCCGCCGCGGCCGAACGGTCCCTGACCGCCGCCGCTGACGCCTTCATGGCCGAACCGGTCATAGGCCGCACGCTTCTGGTCATCCGACAGGACGGCATAGGCCTCGGAGACCTCCTTGAATCGGGTTGCGGCCTCCTCGCAGCCGCCATTGCGGTCCGGGTGGTGCTGCATGGCCAGCTTGCGATAGGCGGCCTTCAGCCCGGCGGCATCGACCGTCCGGTCCACGCCCAGAATCTCGTAATAATCACGCTGCGCCATCAGGCCGTGGTCCTCATTATCCCGTTTCGATCCGGTCGCCTCTCTTGGGTGGAGGCGGCCCGGAAACCGATACCCCGACAGACATGGGGCTCTGGTCGCATGATGCAAGTTTTATGAAACGGCCCCGCCTGCCGTCTGACAAGCGGGGCCGCAAGCTTCAGACCTTCCCCGGGCGGGGAAGGGGACGTCAGTCGGCCTTCCTGTCCGCCTCGTCGCCCGAGACCTCCTCGAATTCGGCATCGACCACACCGTCATC
>CAYNDG010000005.1:3720-4600 GCA_964395805.1 uncultured Brevundimonas sp. | reverse complement strand
TCCTCGGCGCTGGCGGTCTCGCGGGCCGCCTTGAGCTCGTCCAGCGCGGTCTGGATGGCGGCCTTGTCGGCCTCGGCGACCTTGTCGCCATGCTCGGACAGGGCCTTTTCCGTCGAGTGGATCAGGCTGTCGGCCGAATTCTGGGCCTCGACCTTTTCCTTGCGCTCCTTGTCGGCCGCGGCATTGGCCTCGGCTTCCTTGACCATCTTGTCGATGTCCTCGTCCGACAGACCGCCGTTGGCCTGGATGCGGATCGACTGTTCCTTGTTGGTCGCCTTGTCCTTGGCCGAGACATGGACGATGCCATTGGCGTCGATGTCGAACGTCACCTCGACCTGCGGCATGCCGCGCGGCGCCGGCGGAATACCCATCAGGTCGAACTGACCCAGCAGCTTGTTGTCCGCCGCCATCGGCCGCTCGCCCTGGAAGACCCGGATGGTCACGGCCGACTGGTTGTCCTCGGCGGTCGAGAAGGTCTGGCTCTTCTTGGTCGGGATGGTGGTGTTGCGTTCGATCAGCGGGGTGAAGACGCCGCCCAGGGTCTCGATGCCGAGGGTAAGCGGGGTCACGTCCAGCAGCAGCACATCCTTGACGTCGCCCTGCAGCACGCCCGCCTGAACGGCGGCGCCCAGCGCCACGACCTCGTCGGGGTTGACCCCCTTGTGCGGCTCCTTGCCGAAGAATTTCTTCACGGCTTCCTGGACCATCGGCATGCGGGTCATGCCGCCGACCAGAACCACTTCGTCGATGTCCGAGGCCTTCAGACCGGCATCCTTCAGCGCCTTCTCGCAGGGCGCGATGGTGCGCTGGACCAGATCCTCGACCAGCGCCTCCAGCTTGGAGCGGCTGAGCTTGATGTTCAGGTGCAGCGGGCCCGAGG
>CAYNDG010000005.1:0-3710 GCA_964395805.1 uncultured Brevundimonas sp. | reverse complement strand
TGAACGGCAGATTGACCTCATACTGGGTCGTCGAGCTGAGCTCCTTCTTGGCCTTTTCGGCCTCTTCCTTCAGGCGCTGCAGGGCCAGCTTGTCCTGGCGCAGGTCAACGCCCTGATCCTTCTTGAACTCATCGGCCAGATAATCGACCAGCCGCAGGTCAAAGTCCTCGCCGCCGAGGAAGGTGTCGCCATTGGTCGACTTCACCTCGAAGACGCCGTCGCCGATCTCGAGGATCGAGACGTCAAAGGTGCCGCCGCCGAGGTCATAGACGGCGATCTTCTGACCGTCGTTCTTTTCGTCCTCGCCCTTCTCGTCGAGGCCGTAGGCCAGGGCCGAGGCGGTCGGCTCGTTGATGATGCGCAGCACCTCCAGCCCGGCGATCTTGCCGGCGTCCTTGGTGGCCTGACGCTGGCTGTCGTTGAAATAGGCCGGGACGGTGATGACCGCCTTCTCGACCTTTTCGCCCAGATAGGCCTCGGCGGCCTCCTTCATCTTCTGGAGCGTATAGGCCGAGATCTGCTGCGGCGAATAATCCTTGCCGTGCGCGCGCACCCAGGCGTCGCCGGTCGGGCCCTTGACGATCTCATAGGGCACCATCCCCTTGTCCTTGGCGACCACCGGGTCGTCGAAATTCCGGCCGATCAGGCGCTTGATGGCGAACAGGGTATTCGCCGGATTGGTCACGGCCTGACGGCGCGCGGGCTGGCCGACCAGCACTTCGCCGCTGTCCTGGATCGCCACCACCGAGGGGGTGGTGCGGTTACCCTCGGCGTTTTCGATCACCTTCGGAGTCTTGCCGTCCATGACGGCCACGCAGGAATTGGTCGTACCGAGGTCAATGCCGATGATCTTGCTCATGGACTCTACGTCTTGCTCCTGTTCGGCGGATGGCTCCGGGCCTCGTTCGAGCGCCCCTGTCAGCCACCCCCGGGGGGTTGGTGTGCGGTTCGGCCAAAACCCCAGAGAGACAAGGGGCTTTGCACCGGCTGATGCCGATATGGGAAGCGCGGGGGCACCCGCAAGCCCTTTCGTGCATCCATGAGGCCCCATGACCGGCCCGGGATCGGCTCCCCGGCTGCCGAAAGACGATAATCAGGCTCCGTCAGGTGTCATCGCCCCGGGTGGACGCCAGTATGGGGGTCGCCTAGACAGATCACACCGCCGGAAACAGCGCTTTCCGGGTGCCTCTCGATGCAGGATGCCGCCCTCATGTCCATGTCTTCCGCCGTGCGGCTTTCCGGCATTGCTGGCGCAATCGGGATTCTGGCCCTGTCGCTGTCCCTGCTGGGCACGCCCGGGCCGGGCTGGACACAGTCCGCGGACCAGTCGCGCGGAACGACGCGCGGCGCCCAGTCGTCCAACGACGGACAGAACCGACGTGTGCGGGTCCACAATCAGACCGGCTGGACCATCGTCAGCCTCTATGCCGCCGATCCCGCGCGAACCGACTGGCGGGGAGACCTTCTGGTTCCGGAGGTCCTGGCCACCGGCGACAGCGCCGTGATCGACGTCGATAATGGCTCCGGGACCTGCGTCTATGTCCTGCGGGCCGAATTCTCGAACGGCGAGCGGCTGGAGCGGGTGGGCGTCAACGTCTGCCGCATCGCGGACTACTACTTCACCCGCTGACCCGGGTCGCTGAGGCGATCGTGACTGGACGTCCCCGGGCACAGGGCGCAGGCTGTCACCTGACCTTGAGGAGACTGCCCCATGCGACTGACCCGTCCCGAAGGCCCGACCGATGAGGATTTCCGTTTCAGCCGCCGGGCTCTGGCGACCGGTGGCCTGACCGGCCTGATGTTCGCGGGCTACGCCCCGGCGGCCCTGGCCCAGGACGCCACGCCCATCGTCACCGACAGCGAGGGTCTGGTCACCGAGACCGTCACCTGTCCCGCCCCCGACGGCTTTGATCTGCCCGCCTATGTCGCGCGCCCCGAGGGCGAGGGCCCCTTCCCGGTGGTGATCGTCGTCTCGGAAATTTTTGGCGTTCACGACTACATCCGCGACGTCTGTCGCCGCCTTGCCAGGGCGGGCTATGCGGCCATGGCCCCGGCCTTCTTCGTCCGGGTCGAGGATCCGGCCCCCCTGACCGATTTCGGCCGCATCCAGGAAATCGTCGGTCAGGCCGGATACGAACAGGTGATGGGCGACATCTCGGCCGGCATGGAATGGCTGTCGCGCCAGCTGTGGGCCCGCGCGGACAAGGTCGGCATCACCGGCTTCTGCTGGGGCGGCAAGGTGGTCTGGCAGGCCTGCGCCCGCTTTGCCGTGATCGACGCCGGGGTCGCGTGGTACGGGCGTCTCGCCCCTGCCGCCGATGCAACCCCCGAACAGATCGCCGCGGGCCGGCCGTGGCCGGTTGATCTGGCCGCCGATCTGAAGGCGCCGGTTCTGGGCCTCTACGGCGAACTGGATCGCGGCATTCCGCTGGCCAGCGTCGAGCTGATGCGTCAGGCCCTGCAGCGCGCCGGGCGAACCGACAGCCGGATCGACGTCTATGACGGCGCCCAGCACGGCTTCCACGCCGACTACCGCGCCAGCTACAAGGCGGACGCTGCGGCTGACGGGTGGCAGAAGCTGCTGGCCCTGTTCGACGAACGCCTGAAGGCCTGAGGATCAGGCTTTCGAGTCGTGGGCGCCGCCGGTCGCCGAGGCCGTCGCTTCATAGGCATGGGCCGCGTCCGACGCCGAGGTGCCGGGCGCAGGGCCCGAACCCCGGGCCGCCACGACCACCATGGCCGGCCGCACCGTGCGCCCGAACAGGGCATAGCCTGCCTGCAGGGTCTGGATCACCGACCCGCCGGGCACCGTCTCGGACGGCTGTTCCATCATGGCCTGATGCAGGTGCGGATCGAAGGCCTCGCCCGCCTCGGGGGCCACGCGCACCAGATTGTTGCTGGCAAAGGCCGACAGCAGGGATTTCTGGGTCAGCTCCAGCCCGGTCACCAGCCCGGCCTCGGCCCCTTCGGCGTTCTTGGGGGCCGCCTGAAGCGCGCGCTCCAGATTGTCGGCCACGCCCAGCAGGTCGCGGGCAAAGCGCTGGATGGCATAGGCGCGGGCGTCATTGTTCTGGGTCTCGGCCCGCCGCTTGATGTTCTCGACCTCGGCCACGGCGCGCAGCGCCCGGTCCTTCCACTGGTCCCGCTCGTCGAGGATGGCGTCGAGGTTGTCCATGCCGACACCTGTATGGGCGGGATCGGAATTGAGGCCCGCCTCGGCGTCGGCCTCATCGGCCGGGTCGATGCCGTTCAGGTCGTCGAAATCAGGGTCGTGCGGTGTGTCGTTCAAGGCTCTTGTCCGTCAAACAGTCGGCTCAGTACGCGGGCGGTATAGTCCACCAACGGAATGATCCTGGCATAGTTCAGCCGGGTGGGGCCGATCACGCCGACCGCGCCCAGCACCCTCTGGCGTCCCGTCATATAGGGCGCTGCGATCACCGAGGAACCCGAAAGTGAAAACAAGCGTGTCTCGGCACCGATAAAGATGCGAACGCCCTGCGCTTCGGACACCCCGTCGAGCAGGCCGATCAGCTGTTCCTTCTGCTCCAGATCGTCGAACAGCACCCGCACCCGGTCCAGATCCTCCAGCGCCTCGCGGTCCTGCAACAGATTGGCCCGGCCCCGCACGATCAGCGACCTCGGCCCCGCCGCCCCGGACCAGGCCGCCATGCCGTCCTCGACCAGCCGGGCGGCAGCGGCATCC
The DNA here is from genome assembly GCA_964395805.1 of uncultured Brevundimonas sp. Lineage (GTDB taxonomy): Bacteria > Pseudomonadota > Alphaproteobacteria > Caulobacterales > Caulobacteraceae > Brevundimonas. The sequence continues at coordinate 7 of CAYNDG010000005.1, read as the reverse complement.
AGGGCCT
>CAYNDG010000004.1:1217-24167 GCA_964395805.1 uncultured Brevundimonas sp. | reverse complement strand
CGGCGGCAAGGCCAACCCGGCTGCGGTCAATGACATCCTGAAGGCGAAGCTGGGTATTGCTTAGGGCGCTACCGCTCGGTGCGCGGCACCTCGCTGCTTGAGCGCGATGAAAAAAGGGCCCGGAGATCGCTCTCCGGGCCCTTCCTTGTGTCGGCCTGACGCCTACCAGCGCCAGAAGTCGTAGACGACCTCGATGATGTAGCCGTCGTATTCGTCGATCAGATAGATGTGGTTGTCGACATAGACCCAGCGGGTCCCGATCGGCGGGAAGCCCAGACCGTAGGTGCGATAGTCGTTCAGCTGATAGCGCCAGAAGACCGAAGGCAGGTACTGGCCCTCGTACCACCGCTGGTTCCAGTACTGGCGCGGGACCGAGTAATAGCCATAGCCCGGCGCGAAATAGAAGCCGACACGGACGCCGGTATAGCCGCGGAACGAGCGATGGCCCCGCCACCAGTCAGACCGGTGAGTGCGGTTCCAGTCGCGGCGCCAGTGATCCCGGTTCCAGTTGCGACGGAATTCATTGTAGTCGCGCCGGTCGCGGCGGTTTTCGTAGCGATCTCCGCGTCGATCATCGCGCCGGTCGGCCCGGTCGTCCCGACGGTCGCCGCGCCATTCCTGCCGATCCTCGCGACGATCCTGCCGGTCGTCACGGCGATCCTCACGACGGTCCTGACGATTGTCCCGGCGATCCTCGCGCCGATCCTGCCGTGCGTCGGGCCGGGTATCCGGCCGGGTATCAGGCCGTGTTTCCGGCCGGCGCTCCTGCCGGTCGTCGCGACGGTCCTGACGATCCTCGCGCCGATCCTCGCGGCGATCCTCACGGCGCTCGCCACGATCCTGGGGCGACTGCGGCCGCTCGGTGCGGGGTTGCTGGCGATCCTCGCGTCCCTGTTCGCGTCGCTGACTGCGTGCCTCGGTGCGGCGGTCGCCGCGATCCTGCCGCGCCTCGGCCTGCTGGGCCTGGGCGACCGCGGGCGCCACGGCCGGAGCCGCGAACGCCGTCAAGGCACTGAAGACCAAAAGAGTACGCTTCATCTCGATGTCCTTGTCGCCCCTGTCTGTCATCCCGATTGATGACCTGTGCCGAGGCTTGGCAGGAACAGGCTGAACCGTATGTGAACGAAATTTGTCCCCCGGTCATGAGAAACCCCGCGCGGCGAACCACGCGGGGTTTTTCATTCCGGAGCCGCTGGGGCCTACCAGATGTCCAGCACCACCTCGGCGATGACGCCCGTGGCCAGGGCCACCAGCAGGATGTTGTTGTCGGCATGAACCCAGCGATAGCCACGCGGCGCGGGCCTCAGGCCGTAGTAATACGGATCCCGCACATAATAGCGGTGATAGGTCGCCGGCAGCCGCGCCCCCCGCTGCCAGCGATAGCCATAGTAGCGCGGCTCGACCCGGTAATAGCCGTACCCCGGTGCATACCAGTAACCCCGGCGCTGTCCGCGGAAGTCATGGAAATCGGCGCGGCCTCGCCACCAGTCACGATTGTTGCGATCCCAGCGATCGGCGCGGCGCTCATTGCGGTAGTCCCGGCGGTCGTCGCGCCGGTCGCTTCGATAGTCCCGCCGATCATCGCGCCGGTCGCGGCGGTCGTCCCGTCGGTCGTCGCGACGGTCCTCGCGCCATTCGCGCCGGTCGTCACGGTCACGGCGGCTCTGCGCTTCAGCGATGGCGGGGACGGCCAGGGTGGCCATGGTGAGCGCGGCGACGGCCACGCGGGCAAGGTGTCTCATAACTTTACTCCGGTGAGGGGTCCGGTGGATCGACGGAGTCGATCCGCGATGGGCACAGGCTGTCGCCGTGCAAATGAACCCGACCTGAACGCGCTGGTCAGGAAGCCTTGTGGCGGCCTGGTCCTCTGCCCAGATGCAAGAGCCGCAAGCAGGAAGCACCGCATGACCCGCCCCATCGAACTCTGGTACTGGCCGACGCCGAATGGCTGGAAGGTCTCGATCGCCCTGGAAGAGATGGGGCTTGCCCATGTGCTCAAGCCGGTGAACATCGGTCGCGGCGAACAGTTCGAGCCCGCCTTCCAGGCCATCAGTCCGAACGGGCGCATGCCGGCCATCGTCGATCCGGATGGCCCGGACGGCCAGCCGCTGTCGATCTTCGAGTCCGGCGCCATCCTCCAGTACCTGGGCCTCAAGTCCGGACAGTTCTATCCGCAGGATGTTCGCACCCGCACCGAGATCGACCAGTGGCTGTTCTGGCAGGTCGGCGGCCTTGGCCCGATGGCGGGCCAGACCCATCACTTCCGCCAGTATGCCCCCGCCATGATCAAGGACCAGCGCCAGATCGCCTATGGCGTCCGCCGCTATACGGACGAGACCCACCGTCTGTACGGCGTGCTGGATCGTCGTCTTGCCGACCGCGATTATGTGGCCGGGAACTATTCGATCGCCGACATGGCCATCTGGCCGTGGATCCTGCCGACGCATCAGGGGCAGGATCTGGCCGAATTCCCGCACCTCGCCGCCTGGATGGACCGGGTAGGGGGGCGGCCTGCGGTCAAGGCCGGTCGGGCGGTCGGCGATGAGTTGCGCGGCAATCTCGGCGCTGCCGGCAAGGATGCAGAGGACGCCCGCAAGCTGCTGTTCGGCCAGCGCGCCCGCAAGACCTGACCCGGAGCCCCGACCGTAAACCTGCTCTGAATGAGCGATTTACAGCAAGTAAATACAGCAACTTGTGTTCATGACTTGGTGACACAAAAGTCGTCGCAAGGCCCTGTGCTGTTAACGCTAACTTCAACCGGCACCGGTTTTATCGGGACCATCGGCGGGCCAGAAAGGCCTTGGCTGGAGGGACTGGTGATGATGGCGCAAGAACTCGCGCAAGACGCTGAAACGGGCAGCCTGCCGCTGCCCACCCCGGACATGGACGGCGACGCCCTGTTCAAACTGGGCCTGATGTATTCGGCCGGGCAGGGGGGCTGTCCCCTCGACCGGGTCTCGGCCCATATGATCTTCAATCTGGCGGCCATGAAGGGCTCCATCGAGGCGCGCGACTATCGCCGCGAAATGTCGATGGAGATGGACCGCGAGGAAATCAGTGAGGCCCAGCGTGCCGCGCGCCGCTGGATCGACGCCGGCACGGTGACGCTCGCGGCCTAGAACTGCTGATACTGGCCGTTGATGGAATAGGTGAAGCCGACCGGCAGGGCGTTCCGCACCTGGGTGAAGAAGTTGGCCAGCTCACCCAGGCTTGACCGCGGCACGAACAGGATGTCGCCGCGCCTCAGGGCGACGATCTCGCCGCGGCGCGGCCTCAGGTCGAGGACCCGCATCATGCGGCGACCGCCGGGGCCCCGACGGATCAGGGCCACCTGCGTCGGTTTCGCGGTGGGCAGGAAACCGCCCGCCTGGATAATCGCCTGATAGGCGTCGATGTCGCCGGCCATGTCATAGACGCCCGGTGTCCGTACCTCGCCGTCGACCCACACCCTGAGGGGCCCCGCCTGTCGCAGCGTGACCTCGACCACAGGGCGCTGCAGTTGCGTCGAGAGAGCGGCACTGACATCCGACTCCAGCTCGAACAGGGTCCGGTCGGCGGCCATGACCTGTCCGATAAGGGGCAGGGACACGCGACCGTCGGGCCCAATCCGCAGCGTGCGGGTCAGCTCGGGCGCCGTCGGCGTCGCAACCTCGATCTCATCGCCCGGATACAGGACATACTCCGGCTCGGCATCGGTCCAGTCGGCGAAGGGTATATCGGGGAAGCCGCCAGCCGTGGCCGGTGTCACCCGCCCGTACCCGCGCTGCGGCATGCGGCCGCCATTGCCGCCACAGGCCGATAGCCCGAGCGCCGCGCCCAGCAGAAGCAGATGTCTGCGATCGACCGTCATTCCGTCCCGTTCCGACTGATTCTGATCAGGTAAGGCCACTGTCCGGGAACGTGGGTAACCGATGGTTAACGCGGCGCCCTGAGGATCGACTGACCCTCTCGACAGGATTCTCCGCCCGTATGCGTTCCGCCGCAACATATTCCGCCCGACCGCGGTACGACCTGGCGGACATTGTCGGCCTCCTGCTTCGTCAGATCGGGCTCATGGTGCTGGTCTTCGTCGTTATCGCCGTGCTGGGGGCGGTGGCGATCATGACCCTCAAGAAGACCTATACGGCGGAGGCCCGGATTTTTGCCGGCGTGGGACAGGAATATGTCTATCAGCCGCGCGTCGGTCTGACCGAGCGGGGGCAGGCACCTGAAGGCGACATGGTCACCAATGCCGAGGCCTCGATCCTCGGCAGCCAGGAGGTCAAGCGACGCGTGATCCAGGCGCTCGGTCCCGGGGCCATTCTCGGCGACAAGGCCAGTGGCACCCGCGCCGCCCAGGAAACGCAGGCGATGAAGGCGCTTGAGAACGGACTGGCGATCGGCGTGGCTCCCGGCAGCCCCGTCATCGCCCTGGGCTATGAGAGTGGCGACGCGGCGCGCTCCGCCCTGGTGCTGAACGCGGTCATCGATGCCTACCTCACCTACCGCCGGGACCTGTTCACCGATCGCAGCACGGACGCCAATATCGCCCAGCAGCAGGCGTTCGAGGACGATCTGGCCCGCGCCGATGCCGAGTATCAGGCCTTCCTGAGGTCCAATGACATCGGAGATTTCGCGGCGGCGAAAGCCGGCTATGCGGCCAGTTATCAGACGGTCTACGCGGATCGCCTGTCGACCCAGGCCCTGCTGAACCAGACAGACCAGCGTCTGCGCACGATTGAGGCCCAGTTGGCAGGAACGCCGCCGGAAATCGCCCTGTCCCAGGACCTGAATGTGTCGGCGCAGGACCAGATCCTGCAGGCGCGCAACGAGCGCGAGGCCCTGCTGGCCCGCTATCTGCCGGAGTCCCAACCGGTCCGGGATATCGAGGCCCGGATCGCACAGCTCGAGGCCTATGTCGCGTCGGGCGGCGGGGTCGGCGTCCGGGAGGTCAGGACGGGGCCCAACCCGATCTGGACCGAGCTGGAAACCACACGGATCACCGTTCATGCCGAGCGTGATTCGCTCCGGGCGCGGCTGGCCGTGCTGGATCGCCAGCTGGAGCAGATCAAGGCCCGGCAGGCCGATCTGATCGAGGTCGATTCCCGCAATACGACGTTGACCAGTGAACGCGAGGTGCTGTCGGCCAATATCCGTGAGTTCCAGCAACGTACGTCCCAGAGTCGGGCCGACAGCGCGCTCGTTCGCGCCGGCGCCGACAATGTCACCGTGATCGAACGGGCCACCGCGCCGACCACCGGCAAGAGTCTGAAGCTGCCTCTTCTGGTGCTGGTTATCCTGTTCGCCGGCTTCACGGCCCTGTGTGTCGGCCTGTTCCGGATCTTCTCGCGGCGGGATTTCGCCACGGCCGAGGTGGTCGGGCGGACCCTGGAGCTGCCGGTTCTGGCCGTCGCCCCGATGAAAGCCCGGTAAAGCCGTGCCCGTGATAGCCTTGTCCGCGTTGAGGCCGGTGACACCGATTCGATGATCGATCTGACGACCGAAATGGCAGAACTGTGGGCCGCCCTTGGCCCCGGACGCGGGCATCGTGGCCGCGTGGTCCTGTTCGTGTCGGCCCTGTCGGGCGAGGGGACATCAACGGTTGCCCGCGAGTACGCCCGTCTGGCCGCGGTTCGGGCCCGCCGCCCCGTCTGGCTCATTGATGCCGATCTGCTGCAGCAGGCCCAGATGACGACGATCGGCAATGACGGCATTCGGTTCGGTCAGCTGGGGCGACCCGCGCATGCGTCGCCTGACGGATCCTGCTTCTTTACCATCACACCGCCGCTGAGGGGACGCGACGGCCAGACGGTGGCAGCCGCGCGCCTGCTGACGGCCCGGCCGGCCCTCGGCGGGCGATTGTGGGTCACGCGGTTCAATCAGGAAGTCCTTCGCTCGGGCCAGCGGGCCGAGGCCATCGACGATGGCCGCTACTGGGACGCCCTGCGGGGACATGCCGAGACCATTGTCATCGACGCGCCCTCGGCAGACCGTAGCGACCTGGCGCTGGTCCTTGCGCCGCTCGTGGACATGACGGTGCTGGTCGTGGCGGGCCAGGCGACCGAGGCTGCGGCTCCCGTCGCCTTGCGTGACGAGATCGAGGCCGTCGGAGGCACGATCGCCGGTGTCGTCGTCAACCGTTCTACCTATCAGGCCCCGCCCTTGCTGCGTCGGCTCTCGGCCTGAGATCAGGTCGAGGCTGTCCGGTCCAGTCGCCGCAGTTCCGATTGCCCGTAGAAGCGGGGCTCAAGCCCGGGCATCCACAGCACCTTGCCCAGTCCGCGGGTGGCCTCGTCGAGGGCCCAAGCGCGTCCCGGCCGACCGAGAAGGGTGAGCGGCAGGGCGACCAGCCCCCAGAAGCCGAGCTGCACCAGTCCGACGGCCATCCATTTGAGAATGCCGAACACGTCTCCGCGCGCGCGCGCCGCCTGTGACGGGCTCTGGCCATAGGCGAAGGCGCGCGACAGGGCATAGCCAAGGTTGGCGCGGTGGGCAGGGGCGACCTCGTCGACCCACGCGGCCGCCGACCAGCCGTAACGTCCCCCGCGCGCGCTCAGGGCCGCAAACAGGGCGTCGTCCTCGCCGCCCGACTGGTCCCAGCGCACCTCGAAGGGGGCCGGTCCGGGCAGGGCCGTGGCCCGCACCATCAGGCTGTTGCCGCAGCCAAAGGGGTGATCAAGGAGGGTGTCATGCTCCGGGCCCGCCCTCCCGAAAAAGACTTCCAGATAAGGGCGGATGTCCTCGGCGGCTCCCGGCGCGCGACCCCGGATGGGGCCGAAGACGACGTCAGCACCCGTCCCGGCCTGGGTCTTCAGCAGGGCGTTCAGCCAGACGGGTGACGCGATTTCATCGTCATCGAGAAAGGCGATCAGGGACGCATCGGTTGCCCCGAGGCCGGCGTTGCGGGCCGATGCCACGCCGACGGTGGGCTCATGCACATAGATCACGGGAAAGGCCTGACCCTGAAAGCGCTCCACCACGGCGCGGGCGCTGGGCTCACGATCATTGTCGACCACCACGATCTCGCGCAGGCGCTCTGCCACGCCGTGCTGGGCCATGAGCGAGGCGAGGGCGTCTGCCAGCCCTTCCGGGCGTCTCAGCGTGGGGACGATGACGGCGACCGGGCTCATCGGACGGTCTCGGCGTAGAGGGCCGCGCGGTAAAGGCGGAGGGCAAAGGCCCGGCTGGCGACCGGCAGCCCCTCCTGCAGGACAAGCCTCTGCGTCAGCCCCCGCAGCAGTCCACGGAACGGCAAATGCCGGATTTTCCTGGCCGCGCGATAGCTCGGATAGGTGGCGATGATGTCCGGGTGTTTGTCGATCACCCGGGCAAAGTTCCCAGCCGACTGCTCGTACTTTCGCATCAGGCTCTCAACCGTATCCAGCCCCATGTGGGTGGCAGGGATGTCGACGTGCAGGACCGGGTGGGCACGTGAGACCCGCATGGCCCATTCCACGTCCTCCCAGCCCCAGCCGGTGAAGGCGGGGTCAAAGGCCTCGCGCTCGAACACGTCGCGGCGAACCAGCAGGTTGGAGGTATAGACGTACTTTTCCGGGGTCCGGCGCCGCACCGCGACCGGCAGGCACTCCGACCGGGCTGCCAGCGCCCGGTGCACGGCGAACCGGCCGTCCGTCGGTGCCTGCAACAGAGAGAAGCCCCCGAAGGCCACAGCCGGGTTGTCGGTCTCGACCAGCGCCGCCCATGCTTGCAGGAAGTCCGGCCGGTCGGGCCGCATGTCACTGTCGAGAAACAGCCAGGTCCGGCCCCGCGCGGCGGTCGCCAGCCGGTTGCGCCCCCGGGACCGTCCCTCATTGGCCATCAGGGTGATCAGGCGGACGGGCAGTCTCGCATCCTCGATCTGGCGGGACAGGGCAGCGGTCAGCGCGGCATCGCCTGTCCCGTCGTCCAGGACGACCAGCTCGACCGAGCCGCCCAGCGCGGACGCCTCTGCGTCCAGTCGCTCGAGCAGGGTCGAGGGATCGTCGCGCAGAAAGGGGATCAGAACCGACAGGGCGGGTCGGGCGCCTCTCCACGACGGGCTGTCGGTGATGTGCGCGCGGCTCATGCCATCGCCCCCCGGCCCTTCAGGTGCCTGTAGCGGTCCATCAGGACGTCGCGCACGCCGGCGGCATTGAGGGTTATGGCAATCAGCCCGTAGACGACAGCGCCCACACCCGCATCCAGCATCAGCTCCACGAACCCGCCAGGGGATGGCAGGGCCATGACCACAGCCGCCATGCCGACCGACGCCACCCCGATACGGATCAGGCTGTCGACAGGGATGGGGAGAGCCACCACGCGCCGGCCGATCACGATGACAGCCGTCAGGCCGATGGCGAGGCTGGCAGCGGTGGCCCAGGCGGCCCCCATCACCCCATAGGCCGGGATCAGGATCAGGTTCAGTACGACATTGGCCAAAGCCGGGATGGCCATGGTCACGAACAGCAGACTGGTGCGCTTGCCCAGGGTAAAGGCCTGACCGAAGTAGTAGCTCGACAGGCCCGACATCAGGGCGGCGAAGGCGATCCAGGGCGTGATGGCCGCCGCCGCCCCGCGCAGTTCGGCGCCAATCATGAACTCGGCCATGGGACGGGCTACCAGCGCGAGGCCTACCGCCGCCGGGATGCCGATCAGCAGGAAGGTCGAGGCCTGCTCTCGGGCAGCGTCCCTCAGCCCGGCATGGCCGTGGCGTTCGAGGGCCATGACCAGCGCGGGCCCGCCCGCCGCGCCCAGCCAGATGAACAGCACATCCAGCGTCCGGTTCGCGAGGCTGTAGGCCGCATGGTAGGCACCGGTCGCGGCCTCATCGAGGAAGACGGCCAGCAGGATCCGGTCGGTCGAGCCCAGCACCAGGGTCAGGGCCAGCGACACGGCGATGGGATAGCCATAGCGGGCATAGGACATCAGGCGCTGCGGATCGGCCCGCCCCCCGCGCGCGAACCTCAGCTCGGCCGGCAGAACGAAGGGCAACAGAACCAGCGGTGCCAGCGCCAGCCCGATCAGGGGCGCTGCCGCGCCGGCGCCGGCAAGTGCAAAGACCGCGCCAAAGGCCAGTCCCCCGACGGCCGTGAAGATGTCCATCCACGCCGACTTCGACACCTCGCCCGCAGCCCGATAGCGCTCCTGCACGAGTCGCGCGAAACAGCGAATAGGCACCCCGGCGACCCCGGCGGCAACAGCGATCCGGAAGGCGGTGTCCATCGGCCAGAGCCAGATCGCGAGGCCCATCACCGGCAGGAAGATCAGCGTCAGCCAGAACGTCGCCTGATAGAGACCCGCAAAATGGTCGGCCAGGGATGGGCCGGCGCTCTCGGCCGCCCAGAAGCGGGCCATGGCCGCCTCGATCCAGGTGAACACGGCAACATGGGTCAGGCTGAACACGGCATAGGCGACGGCGTAGCGCCCGAAGTCGTCCGGGCTCAGCAGGCGCGTGAAGACGACCAGCGTCAGAAACCCGACGACCCCCTGCACGATGTTGGCGGGCAGATAGCCCCAGACCCCGCGCCAGAACATCGGCACCTACCGGACGGCCAGACGGTCACCCAGAAGCACGGGCACGGTGACGATCATGATCCAGAGGTCCATCCAGAACGACTGGCGCTCGACATATTCCACGTCCAGCTGCACCCTTCGCCGCACATCCTGGGCCGTGTGCAGGGGGCCACGCGAGCCGTGGATGGCGGCCCAGCCGGTCATGCCGGGCTTGATACGGTGACGGTGGGCATAGTCCGCCACCAGCCGCGCGGACTCGACCTGACCGGTCTTCATGCCGATGGCGTGGGGGCGGGGCCCGACGAGGCTCATCTCGCCCTTCAGCACATTCACCAGCTGCGGCAGTTCGTCGAGGCTGGTCGAGCGCAGGATCCGGCCCAGCCGCGTGATCCGGTCGTCATCATGCGTGACCTGGCGGCTGGCCGTCGCGTCCGCGGCCTCCTGCTTCATGGTCCGGAACTTCCAGACCACGATTTCCTCATGGTTGAAGCCATGCCGACGCTGGCGGAAAAAGGCCGGGCCCCGACTGTCGAGTTTCACCAGCACGGCGATCAGCACCATGATCGGGCTCAGCAGCAGCAGGGCGATTCCACCGATCACCAGATCCTGAAGGCGTTTGTTGAAAGCCCGGCGGTCATCGTCCACGGGCCCGTTCAGTCGGGCGAGCCGGGTCCGGGCCAGCCGGTCCAGCGCCGATGACCGGACCCGGCCGTCGGCGGTATCCACCATCAGGCTGACCGGGTTGGGCAGGGCGCCGAGCCGGTGACTCAGGTCGCGGACACGGGCCTCGGCCTTCGGGTCGATCGCGAGGACCACGCGGTCCACATAGGGCAGGATGCGATGGTTCATCAGGGCATCGCTGTCTCCCAGAACCGGGACGCCTTCTACGGCTCGGGGGGCCCGGGCCAGACGATCATCGAACACGCCGATGATGTTGAGGTCCCGCCGTTGCATCGCTTCGCGGATGATCGATTCGGCGTGTTTGGTCGCGCCGACAAGCACGACATTGGGGGTGAGGGCACCCGTGGCCCGCATGCGCCGGATCATCTCCAGCCAGCACAGATGAAGTCCGTAGAGGCTGATGGTCGTCAGGGCGCCCCAGACCAGCCAAAGCTGGTAGGCGGTTCCGCCGAGGAACAGGCCGGTCGCCAGGGTCGCCATCCCCCCCGCCAGCACCAGTCCTCCGATCGTGGCCAGATGGAGGATACCCGAGCTGTCCCGGGCAAATCGATAGACATCGATTGAGCGCATCAGGCCCAGGGTCGCCAGCGCGCCCAGGGCGACGGGCAGGGCGTCGCCGGTCCGCGCATCTCCCAGTCCTCCCGGGGCCAGGAGGAACAGGCTGAGCAGTGCCGCGGCCGCGACCACCATGGTGTCGATGGCGTGGAAGTAGTGGACCGAAAGCCGGGCCCTTGCCCGCTCCCGCGCATTCAGCCAGACGCCGGGGCGGAAGGGTCCACGCCGGTGCGCCTCATCTGCCGCCGGGCCGCTCAGGGAGGCCTCTGCCAAAGCCTGCAGGCCCACCGCGTCGAGGGAGACGGTGGAGCGAACGGCGCGGTCTGATGGAGCTGGAGCGAGTCGGGTGGTCATGGGGCCGGCGGGTTCCCTGTCGGTGACGACGGTCATGAGACCACAGGCGGCTGACTGTCCCGTTAACGTCCCCGGGCGCCGATGAGCGAACAGCCTGTTGCGTGCCCGCGTCCGCTCGGCTATCGACGGCGCCTGCCGGAGACGTGGCCGAGTGGCTGAAGGCAACGGTTTGCTAAATCGTCGTACCCTGTAAGGGGTACCGAGGGTTCGAATCCCTCCGTCTCCGCCAGCCCTCCTTCCCCTGTTGCCAAGGGCGCGCAAACAGGTCAGCACGAGGCGTGCCCGATTATGCCTGTGCCGACTTCGTTCTGCGGTCCGAGATTCCGCTGCCCGAGCTGATCGAGGCCGGGCCGGTGGCGGGGCGTGCCACGGTGGCCGTTCAGCGAGGCGCGGTGATCCAGCCCGGTCCGCCCGGCCTGCTGCGCGACGGGACCAGTGTCATCCTGGCCATTCCCGGCGTGGCCCGTTTCAGGATCGAGGGCGGCGAAACCATAGTTGTGGACGCGGACCCGCAGTGCTCGGCACGGAACCTGAGGCTTTTCCTGCTGGGCTCTGCACTCGGCGTGGTCCTGCACCAGCGCGGCCTGTTCCCGCTGCATGCCAATGCGGTCGTCATCGACGGCAGGGCTGTGGCTTTCACCGGACCGTCGGGAGCCGGCAAGTCGACCCTCGCGGCGTGGTTTGCTGCCCGGGGATACCCGGTGCTCTGTGATGATGTCTGCGTGATCGGCCTGTCCGGTGAGGGGCGCCCGGTGGTCTATCCCGGCCTGCCCCGCGTCAAATTGTGGGCCGATGCCCTGGCCATGAACGGCCATTCGATCGATGGCCTTGATCGGGTCCACGACGACCTCGACAAGTATCAACTGGCGCTGCCGGTTGACCCTCATCAGGCGCCGGTGCCGCTGGGCGCTGTTCTGCGCCTGAAGCGCGGGGACCACCCCCCGGCGCGGGTTGAACGCCTGCGGGGAGGCGCGGCGGTCCGCTTGCTGATGGAGGAAACCTATCGCCCCGGACTCATTCCTGTTCTGGAGCGCAAACAGGTGCATTTCGAGCACTGCACCGCCATTGCCTCAGGCGTGCCGATCATGGAATGGGTGCGTCCCTGGGGGCACGAGGTGTTCGGATCCGAGGTGGATGCATTGGTTTCCCGGCTGCGCGGGTTCGGCATCATGGGAGCGAAGGGAGACGAAGGGTGAGCGCATCGGAATTCCGCGATGATGACCGGATCGTCGCCTCGCCGGACCTGCTGACGACGCGCGTGGATGGCGAGGTCATGGCCATGAGCGTGGCGCAGGGGGCCTGTTACGGGCTTGATCCGATCGGTTCCCGCATCTGGGACTTGCTGGCAAAGCCGGTCTCGGTGGCCGAACTGGTCGATCAATTGACCTCGGAATATTCGGTTTCCCGGGACCGGTGCAGGGCGGACGTTGGCGCCCTTCTCGTTCAGATGGACGCCGGAGGCATGATCCAGCGGGTGAGGTCGCCCTAGGTTTGTCGGCCACGCTCGTGCCGAAAACGGACGCCACCCGTCCTCCTCTGGCAGTCAGGCGATTGACAGGCGAAACGGCCGTGTCAAACTCGCATAGGTAGACTTCGGAAAACGGGACACACCATGTCTGAATCGGTCGAAATTCAATCCATCTCCCCGGTGGTGGACGAGGATGGCGAGGCCGGGACATGGCGGGCGCCCCGGCTTGTGCGCCTTGATCTGGGTGCGGCAGAAAGCAACCCCGCCGCCGGAGTGGACGGGTTCGGCTCCGCCTCCTGACAGCGCGGCTGCGACTGCGGCAGCCTGACGACGCGGCTTGAACGGGGGATCGCGCCAGTCCATTACCCTGTCTACCGAATCCGCGAGAGGTTTGAGTGACGGGGCAGGCCTATATCTGGAAACTCATTGGACCCCGGGCGGTTGACCTCCGTCCGGCAGGGCGTTCCGGCTGGCCAGGTCCTCTTCACGCGACCCGGACCCATGCCCACTGATATCCGGACCCTTGCGTCATGATGCAGGCCATCTCCTTTGTCAGGGATCTGATCCGCTATGTCGGTAGTCGGGCCCCGCTGATCGTCGCCCTCGTTGCGACCGGGGCGGTGCTGGAAGGCGTCGGGTTGCTGTTGCTTGTGCCGCTGCTGGGGGCGCTCTTTGCAGACGTGGCGTCCCAGTCGGGGCCGCTGGGGTTCCTGTCCGGTCTGTGGCCAGAGCTGGTGGGAACGTCCCGTCTGCTGGTCGTTCTGGGCCTGTTTGCGAGTGTCATGGGCTTGCGTGCCCTGGTTCTGTGGCAGCGTGATCTCATGCTTGGAAAGCTGCAGGTGGGCTACCTCGAGTCCAAGCGATCTGCGCTGGCGCGGGCGCTCGCCGGTTCACGGTGGGAGACCCTTAACGCCCTGGGGCACGGGCGGGTCACGCACCTGATGGGAGGGGACATCCAGCGCTGCGCCTCGGGCATCTATTTCGTGATGCAGGGTGGCGTGGCTGTGGTCGTGATCGCAATCCAGGCCATCGTCGCCCTGACCCTGGCGCCCTTGCTGGCCATGGCCGCGATTGTGTTGTTTGGCGCCGGCGCGCTCGTCATGGGGCGCTGGCTCGGGGCGACCCGCGAAATCGGGGCCAAGGTCACGACCTCGAACATGGGTCTGATGATCGAGCTGGGCCGCTTCCTCGGCGGTCTCAAGGCGGCGATGAGCCAGAACCTGCATCACGAGTTTGTCGATCGGTTCGAGCGGGATCTGGACATGGCCGCGAGCCAGCAGGTCGCCTTCATCGACCGTCAGGCGGCCCTGCGGGTCATGTGGAGCCTGCTGGGGGCCGCCGTGGCTGCCCTGACGCTCCTGCTCGGCGTGCTCGTGCTCGACTACCCACCCGCGATTCTGCTGACCCTTCTGGTGGTCCTTGGCCGTCTCGCCGGTCCGGCCATGCAAATCCAGTCGGGTCTCCAGCAGGTGGCCTATGCCTTGCCGGCCTGGGAGGCGGTTCAGGAAACCCTCGCCCAGCTTTCCGAAGGGACCGTCTCCGGCGAACCTGATGCACGGGTCACGGACTCTCTGACCGGAGAGATCCGCTTCGATGACGTGACCTATGTTCACGGCGGAGTGGACGGGGCGTGCGGCATCAGGAACCTGTCCCTGACACTCGCGGACGGTGAGTTCGTTGCGGTGACCGGCCCATCAGGTGCAGGCAAGACGACTTTCGCCGACCTTCTGGCCGGCCTTCTGCACCCGGTGGAGGGCCAGATCCGGGTCGGCGACAGGGCCCTTACGGCAGCCTCCCTCCCGGCCTGGCGGCAATCTCTGGCCTATGTCACCCAGGACCCCCTTTTGTTCAATGATACCGTCCGGGCCAACCTGTTGTGGGGTGGGGTCGATGCCGACGAGACTCGGATCGCCCGGGCGCTCGCTCTGACCGGGGCCGATCGTGTCGTTGCACGGCTTTCGCAGGGATTGGAGAGCCCGGTGGGTGAGGACGGCGCCCTCGTCTCGGGCGGGGAACGCCAACGGCTGGCCCTTTCCAGGGCTCTGCTGCGGCAGCCCCGGGTCCTGATCCTTGACGAGGTCACCTCGGCGCTGGATTCCGAGAGCGAGGTTGCCGTCCTTGACGCCCTGGCCAGCCTGACACCGCGGCCGCTGATCCTGCTGATTTCCCATCGACTGCAAAGTCTCGGGGTCTGCAGCCGGCGCCTGGTCCTTGAGGACGGTCGTCTGGTTGAGGATGTCCGTCTTTGAGCGCCGTCAGCCTGACCCTTCCTGCGGCGTTGCAGCTCGTCGTCGCCTGTTGCCGGCCGGATGCGGGTGCGGGCCGCGATGCCAGTGTTCGCTCTCTTGTCGAGAGCCCGGCGTTCGATCCCGGGCTTCTGCTCGACACAGTGGCCCGCCACCGGGTGGCGCCCCAGGTCCGTGATGCCCTTCGAAAGGCCGCTGTGGCGCTCCCCCGACCGGCGGCCGATCGTCTTGCCGAAATGGCTGACCACGCTGCCCGGCGCAGCCTGATCCTCGCGCGCGAAAGCCTTGCCCTTCAGGCAGCCTTCGACGCGGACGGGCTGGAGGCGATCTTTCTGAAAGGGACGGCGCTGGCCGCGCTCCTGCATGCGGATATCGGCCTGAAGCAGTCATGGGACATTGATCTTCTGGTCCCGCCGGAACAGGTCGACGCGGCGTGCAGCCTTCTGGGCGTCCTCGGCTATGAGTTGATCAGTCCGTCCGGCCTCTCGGCCGAGGCGTTCAGCCGTTTTCAGGCCGTGGCCAAGGAATGCGTCTTCCTTCATCGGGAAAGGCAGATCTATGTCGAGCTGCACTGGCAGCTGGTCGACAATCCCCATGACCTGGGCGGGCTCGATCGTCGGCGCACGCAGAGTGTGGCGCTGGCAGGGGGGCATTTGCAGACCCTCGCCGATCCGGAGCTGTTCGCCTATCTTACCGTACACGGCACCCGCCACGGCTGGTCGCGCCTGAAGTGGATCGTCGATGTGGCTGCCTTCCTCAAGGGGCGCAGCCCGGAGGACATCGGCCGGCTGCGGGCCGAGGCCGTGGCCATGGGAGCGGGTCGTGGGCCCGATGTTGCCCTCCACCTCTGTCAGGCCCTGTTTGGGGGGCCGGCGGGTGCGGGTCGGCTGGATGCGGCCGGCCGCCATCTGGTCCGCACAGCTTACGTCAGCCTCACGTGGGGTGGTGGCCGTCGGGAAATCGCGGCCTACAGCCGTCCCTGGCGCATGAATTGGCTGGGTCGGCATCTGATCGGCCGCTCACCCGGGGCCTTCCTGGCCGAGCTCAACCAGAACCTGCTGGGCGATCATGACCGTGTCCATATCGTCCTGCCACGGGGGCTCGGGTTTCTGTACTATGTGATCCGCCTTCCGCTCTGGCTGTGGCGCAAGATGGGTCCCCGCAGACGGAGCCGGCCGGAATGAGACTGGCAGACATCCCGATCCTGACAGAGGCTGTCATGTCCCTCGGGGTGGGGGCTTTAATGGTTGCCTTTTGTCCGTTCCAGCGCGTCGCTGCACGTCTTTCGGTCCCGAGTGGTCGGCCCGCCGAGAGGCGCGAGGAGATCCTGGCCGTGCGCCGGGCGGTCCGTCGCGCGGCCCGGAACGTTCCCTGGCGCGCCCTGTGCTTCGAACAGGGACTGGCCGTACGGGCCATGCTGAAACGCCGCGGCCTGTCCACGACGCTGCACTACGGGGTTGCCCGCGGATCGTCGGCGGAAGGCCGCGATCTCAAGGCTCATGTCTGGGTCACGTCCGGTGATCACATGGTCATCGGCGGCGAGGTCGCCCCGCAGTTCGTCGAGCTGGCACGCTTTCCCGCGGTCCGTGAATGAGCCGCGGGGCGGGCGAGGCCGGGCCTGGAGAGGCGCTCCCCCTGGCCCGCATCGACCTGCCGCGCCTCGTTTTCGAGGGGCAGGAGCCGCTGCGATTTCCGGGCATGTTGCGGGTCCTGCAGGCACCCCAGCGATACTGGCCGGCGACCTGTCTGGACGCCTCCGTCGTACAGGCCCGGGTCGGTCGTCGGCGCATGGTCATGCTGACCGATCCCTCGACTGTACACAGCGTCCTGCAGAACCGCGAGGGGGGTTGCCCGCGCTCCCGCCTTCACGACCGGATCATCAGTGGCAGCTTCGGCGACACCCTGCTTCAGGCCGAGGGAGTGGACCGCCCCGATTGGCAGCAGACCTTCCTCAGTCCGGTTTCCGGGGGTGACGGGCAGACCACGGTCGATCATGTCGCGCGCGCGATCTCCCATGCCTTGGCGGGATGGGAGGAGGGCGAGGTCGATCTGTTCCGGGCCGCCCGACACCTGACGCTACAGGCCCTTTGGCGCGCCTACTTCTGCGAGAGTGACGAGGCGCCCATTGACGGCCTCCTGCTGGAGGCAGCGGCTGCGGACATGGATCGGCTGGCCTATGCTCCTCTGGGCGAGCAGATCGAATGCCTTCGCCCGCTGAGCGCCCGCGCGGTCCGGATACGGGCGTCGGACCCTGGCGATCCGTCCCGGCTGCTGAACGCGGCGCTCCTCTTCCTTCACGCCGGTCATGACAACGCTACCGCGACCCTGACCTGGGCGCTCTGGCTGCTGGCCCGGCATCCGGATATCCAGGATCGCGTTCGTGAGGAATGGACCGCCGGCCCCGGTCCGGAGGACGCCGCCCGGGACCTGAGGTCATGTCCGCTGACCCAGGCCGTCATCCATGAGACGCTGAGGCTCTATCCTCCCATTCCGCAGTTGATCCGCGATGTCACAGACGATCTGGAAGTCGAGGGTCAGGTGATCGACCGGGGCTTCACAGCCGTGCTGGGGATCTATGCCATGCACCGGAACCGCCGCCTCTGGAGCGATCCCGACGCCTTCCGGCCCGACCGCTTCATGGGACCGGGCCTCGCGGCCCACCGGCGGCTGTGGCTCCCGTTCGGCGCAGGACCGCGCGGCTGCGTGGGCACCTCCTTTGCCTTCCTCGTGCTCAGCCGGGCCATCGGCCATGTCGTTCGCGCCTTCGATCTCGCGCCCAATCCCGGCCGGGATCTGACCTGCCGGGTCGACTATACCCTCCGGCCCCACGGTCGTGCGCCGGTCCGGGTCACCCCGCGCCGCCCCGTCGCACGGCCCTGATCGGCCATGAGCTTTCACAGCCTCGACTATCTGCTGTTCCTGCCGCTTGTCGTGGTGCTGTATTTCTTCACGCCGCAGCGATGGCGGTGGGTCGTCCTGCTCGTCCTCAGCAATCTGTTCTACGCGGCCTGGCGGTGGGATTTCCTCTGGCTGCTGTGGGTTTCCACCCTGATCGACTTTGTCGTGGGGCAGTGGCTGCCCCGTGCCCGACCGGGGTGGCGGCGCAAGGCCCTGCTATCGGTCAGCCTGTGTGGCAATCTGGGCCTGCTGTTCACCTTCAAATACTTCGCGCTTGTCGCCAATACCGGCCTGACCCTGTTCCACCGGGGTGACAGCCAGGCGTTCGAGCCGATCAGCCTGCTGCTGCCGCTCGGCATATCCTTCTACACCTTCCAGACCCTCGGCTATGTCATCGACGTGTATCGCGGACGACGGGAGCCGGAGCGGCACCTCGGCTATTTCGCCGTCTACGTCATGTACTTCCCCCAGCTTCTGGCGGGGCCGATCGAGCGGCCCGGCGCCCTGCTGCCCCAACTCCGTCGTCACAAGGTGTTCGAGGTCGGTCGGGCCGCGGCCGGCGGCGCCCTGATGCTGGTCGGCTATTTCAAGAAGCTGGTGATCGCCGATCGACTGGCCGACATCGTGCCGCCGGTGCTGAGCCAGCCGCTCGACCATTCGCCGCTTCTGGTTCTGGCCGCGGCCGCAGGCGAGATCTACCGTTACTACGCCGACCTGTCGGGCTATGCCGACATCGCCATCGGTACCAGCCTGATCCTCGGTATCCGGCTGACAAGGAATTTCGACCGCCCCCTGGCCGCGGTCTCGGTCTCCGAATTCTGGAGGCGGTGGCATATCACCGTGTCCAACTGGTTCCGCGACTATGTCTATCTGCCGATCAGTCGCGGTGCCGCGAAGGGCAGGGGGCGCCGGGAAACCCGGGCGGTCCGCCGGGCGGCTGCGACCCTGATCACCCTCGTGCTTGTCGCCCTGTGGCACGGGGCCGCCTGGACCTGGCTGGCGGCCGGCCTTGTCGCGGGTCTGGTGATGATCGGCGAAGATATCGTCCGCCGAAGCCGCGGCGCGGCGGCGCTGTCGCATGATCTGTCACGCGCGCTCGGACTGTCCCGAGGCGTGGAGGTGTCCCTCCAGGACGGTCTGAACCGGATCGTGCTGTGGAGCTTCCTCATTCTGCTGGGGTCCCTCGTCGCCACGCCCGGCTGGCAGACGTCAATCGACGCCTGGAGCCAGATGGCCCGGCTGCCGGCTGGATTGCTGCAGGACCCCCGGGCCCTGCTGTCGGGATTCGGTGTCATGCCGCGATATCTGATCGTCGCCATCGTCGCCCTCGAAATCTATCAATGGCTCGACTCGCGGCGTCCCGTCCTTGAACGCCTTCAGGGCCGGGGGCCGCTGCTGGCATGGGGCTTCTACTACGCCCTCATCGCGGTCATTCTGGTGTTCGGGACGTTCGACCGGCCCGGCTTCCTCTACTTCAATTTTTGACGGGGACTGGATGCGCCGCCTCGCCCTGTTCTTCGTTCTTGCCGCCGCCCTGCTGGTCGGCCTCAACCTCCTGTTGCGCCAGTTCGATGATCGGCGCCATCTGGACCCGATGAATGATCTGCTCGACGGCACCTCGGGCAGGCAGGCCATTATCGTGGGCAGCTCGGCGGGCGGGGCGATCCGGTTCGACACCCTGTGTCTCGACGGTGCTGACTTCTTCTTCGTGCTCCAGGATGTGTTCGAGACCCGGGCCATGGTCGAAATGGTGCTTGATCAGCCGGACCCGCCGCGCATCTGGTTTCTGGCGCTCAGCCCCGGCTCGGTATTTTATGACAATGCCGTTCCCGCTTCAGGCCGGACCCACAACCGGCGACTGACCTATCGCTTCCGTTTCGAGAATGGCCAGCACGGACTCATCGGTGGCGACTGGCGCCAGTACGGGGTGGCGCGCATCGCGCCGGCGCTCGGTTATGACGACTGGCGTCGTCGCTTCCAGAACATGTTGTCCGCCGCCGGATTGCGCCCTCGGGCGCGCGCGGTCGAGACGATGATCTGGCGGCTCGACGGTACGCTGGATGCCCCCCGCGACGCAGCCCTGGCGGAGCATGATGCGTCGGCAAGGCTGGCAGAGATCCGGACGGTTGCCTTCTACGACCCCGCCGTCGCAACCCGCGCCACCCGGGCCCTCGCAGAGATCAACGCCCTTGTCCGTGCCTCGGGCGGCCAACTCTATATCGTGATCCCACCCGCATCGCCGGAGATGCAGCGGCGAACGCGGGAGGGACTGGGAGATCAGCTCGACATCCTCTGGAATTCCCTGGACCGGATCGAGGGGGAGGGGGCCCTGGTCATCAACGCCTGGCGAGACCCGGTGCGTCCCTATCCGGTCGAGCTTTTCGTCGACCCCAGCCACATGAACCCGCGCGGCGCGGAGGTCTTTTCGAGAGATGTCGGGGACGCCATCCGGGGCCGGACGCAACCGGGCTTTCCAGCATGTTCGGGATAGGGTCGCGCGAAGTCTCCCCCCTCTGCGCAAGCCATGATAGCATGGCAGCTCGGGCCCGGGGGCGGCCATGGAGGCAGTGTGTCGAGTAGCCGTAGAACCCGACTGACCCGGCTGGCCGCCCTGCTGGACGCCGCACCCCATCTTGCTCCGGCCCATGAGGAGGCCAAGCGGGTTGTTCGGGCCTTCCGCAAGCCGGCCTTCTATGAGGTGGCCACACGCTGCAACCTGTTCTGCGAAGGCTGCTACTATTTCTCGGATGATTTCAGACCGATCGAGGGCGTTGAGGACATCGACACCTGGGACCGGTTCTTTGCCGCCGAGGCGGAACGCGGCGTCACCATGGCCTATTTTGTCGGTGCCGAACCCGCCTTGCATCAGGACCGTCTGATCGCCGCGAGCAGGTATTTTCCCTATGGCAATATCGGCACCAATGGCACGGTCCGGATCGACCCGGCGGTGCCCTACCGGATCGGGGTGTCGGTCTGGGGGGTCGAGGCGGAAACGGACGCCGACCTTCGTGGCGGTCGCTCTTTCCACAAGGCCATCCGCAACTATGCCGGCGATCCCCGCGCCATCCTGCTCTACACCCTGACAAAGACCAATCTGGGCGACGCCCGTCGCCTGGCCGAGATCGGGCGCGACAACGGCCTTCCCGTCACCTTCAACATGTATTCGCCGACCCACACCTATCTCCGCAAGCTGACGGAAGGGGAGGGGAATGATCGCGAGTTTTTCCGAATCTCCAGCCGCGACAACAACCTGCTCTGGGACGACGACAGCCTTTCCCGGGTCCGGCGCACCATGGATGAGCTGATCGACGACTTTCCCGATACCGTAGTGTATTCAAGGGCCTACAATGCCTGGGCGACCCGGCCGGGCCCGCTCTATGACATCGACCCCGAGACCGGCATCGCCCGCGACTGCCATTCGCGCATGGTCGGCCAGATGCGCTACTTCAAGACGGATCTGCAACCGGCTGCGGAGAAGTGCGGCACTTCGGACGCCGTCTGTTCGGAATGCCGCATGTACAGCGGCGGCTGGTCGTCCAAGTTCGAGCCGCGCGACGCCGATCTGGTCAGCGAGGCCTCACTCGCCGACTGGCTGGACATGATCGCCACCCTCGGCCGCATCTTCCTGATCGAGCGGGATGCAGCGGGGCGCAATACCCTGGCCGCCTGAAGGAGGCGATCAGGCCGCCGTCTGGACCGGATCAAAGGGCGGGCTGTCCATTTGCGCCCACCCGGCATCATAGACGCCCTTTTCCATGTGGACGTACAGCGACAGCATCCAGGTGGTCAGGATGTCACTCAGTCCGTCCCGAATATCGGGCCGGGCTCGCATCAGCCGGTTGGCCTTGCGCATGACGTCGGCGATGTCGGGGTTGCCCCGGCTGATCGCGCGCAACATCCGTCCGAAATGGGCATTGGCCTTGGCCCGCGACGGCGGATTGTAAAGACGGCCGGTCCCGCGTTTCAGGAGCGGGCTGGGGCCCAGAATATCGGCCAGCGCCTCGAACCGGGTCCAGAACGCCGCCGGGCTGTACAGTCGGCTGATCAGCCAGCGTGTGCCGGTGTAAAGCTGCTGCCTGGTCATCTGGGCGGGGATGATGTTGGTCACCATGTCCGCCCCCGGGAAGTGCCCCTGCTCTCCGGTCAGGTCGAGCCGCCCGGCCTTCAGCATCTCTTCGTAAATGGGCGTGGCCATGGGCGCCACCAGGGATGAAATCTTGAACGTCCCGACCGGCAGGCCCATGCCGAACCGGTACTGGCGCTCAAAGATCGTCAGGTCATCGGCGTCAAACCCCACCATCAGGGCAGCCTCGATCTTCAGGCCGTGGCCCACAATCTTGCGCAGCTGCGCCTGCATGTCGGTGTTGAGGTTCTGACGCTTCTTGCTGGCCTTCAGGCTTTCCTCGTTCACCGACTCCACGCCGATGAACAGGTTCGACACGCCGGCCTCGGCACAACGGATCAGCATCTCGTCATCGCGCGCCACGTCGATCGACACCTGGGTGGCAAAGATCACATGGTCACGGCCGTCGCGTCCGTTCCACGCCGCCAGCGCGTCCAGCAGCTCCGTGGCGCGCTTGCGATAAACGGTGAAATTGTCGTCGGCCAGGGCGATCCGGTTATAGCCCAGATCGTACAGCCGCTGGACCTCAGCGATCACCTGTTCCGGCGTCTTGTGGCGCTGCTTGCGCCCCAGGTACTGGATGACGTCGCAATAGTTGCACTCGAACGGACAGCCGCGGCTGGTCTGCACGACCCCGACCAGTGCCCGGTCATTGTCGAACAGTTCCCACGCGGGAACGGGCGATCGGGTCAGATCGGGCCGCCCCCCGGCATAGTGCGGCTTGAGGGCACCGTTCAGCATGTCGGCGTAAAAGCCCTCGGCGATCTCCTCGAACTCGCCGGTCACGGCAATGTCGCAGGCGCCGTCAAAGGCCTTGGGGTCCAGGGTGATGTGCGGGCCGCCGATGATGACCGGCTTGCCGCGGGCGCGGAACTCATGGGCGATCTCGATCGCGCGCCTGGCCTGCGAGACATTGGCGGTGATGCCGACGAAGTCCGCATCGGTGTCGAAGTCGACCGGCGCCAGGGCCTCATCGTGCAGCGTGATGGAAAGCCCGGCCGGGGCCATGGCCGCGACCGTGGCGATGGCGACAGGCGCCACCCGGGTCACCGAGTCCATCGCTCCGCCTGAAATCCCGGCGAAGTCGGCATCCCAGTGGGGCCTCGGGGCGATGAGCAGAAAGCGAACCATCGGGTCTGACACCCTCCCGCGTC
>CAYNDG010000004.1:0-1117 GCA_964395805.1 uncultured Brevundimonas sp. | reverse complement strand
AACGGGCTGGTCTGCGCCTGGTACATGGCGCGTGCGGGACTCAAGGTCCGGGTGCTGGAGCGACGCTCCGTCGTTGGCGGCGCGGCGGTTACCGAGGAATTCCATCCGGGCTATCGCAACTCGACCGCCAGCTACACCGTCAGCCTGCTCAATCCAAAGGTCATCGCCGACATGCAGCTGGCCCGTCACGGCCTCCGCGTGGTCGAGCGCCGCATGTCGAACTTCCTGCCCCTGCCGGACGGCGACAGCCTGTCGATCGGCGAGGGGGGGCTGACGGCGCGGGAAGTGGCCCGCTTCTCACCGCGCGATGCGTCGCGGCTGGACGACTACGGCCGGCGGCTGGACGCGGTCGCCGATGTGCTGCGCGATCAGGTGCTGAAGGCCCCGCCCAATCTGACCCCCGGTCTGGGGCTGTCCAGCCTCGGCCCCGCTCTGGCCGCCGGCGCATTGGGCCTGCGCGTCAAGACGCTGGACCAGACCACCCAGCGCGATCTGGTCGACCTGTTCACTCGCTCGGCCGGTGAATGGCTGGACGGCTGGTTCGAAAGCGATCCGATCAAGGCCCTGTTCGGCTTCGACAGCGTGGTCGGCGCCTACGGGAGCCCGTACACGCCGGGCTCGGCCTATGTGCTGCTGCACCATGTGTTCGGCGAGGTGAATGGCAAGCGCGGCGCCTGGGGCCATGCGATTGGCGGCATGGGCGCCATCACCCGGGCCATGGCCGCCGCCTGCGTCGAGGCGGGGGTCGAGATCACCCTCGATGCCCCCGTCGCCGAAGTGCTGACCGATAGGGGCCGGGCCATCGGCGCGGTGACCGAGGCGGGCGAGGTCGTGCGCGGCCGCGTGGTCGTGTCGAACCTGCACCCGCGCCTGCTGTTCGACCGACTGGTCGATCCGGCAGTGGTGCCCCCCGACTTCCGCGAGCGTATGGACCGGCATGTCTCGGGCTCGGGCACCTTTCGCATGAATGTGGCGCTGGATCGCCTGCCGGACTTCACGGCCCGGCCCGGGGTCGGTGACCACCTGACCGCCGGTATCATCATCGCGCCCAGCCTCGCCTACATGGACCGGGCGTATCAGGACGCCCGCCGCGACGGCTGGTCCCGCCAGCCGATCG
>CAYNDG010000003.1:18389-28878 GCA_964395805.1 uncultured Brevundimonas sp. | reverse complement strand
CGGGCGGCGCTGACCGCAGCCTCGACCGCGGCCGGGCCCGCCTGCGGCAGGTGAGCGACGACCTCGTTGGTGTCCGACGGGTTGGTCCGCACCGAGGGCCGGTCGGCCTCGACCCGCTTGCCGTTGATCCAGTGGCACAGGTTGAGCGGCGCGGTCATGAGAACTCCTTGGGCGTGATGGCTCCTTCTAGGCGGAGGGAGGCCCCATGACAAAGGGCGGCGCCCGGATGGACGCCGCCCCCTGAAGTCTTCACGCGGCCTCGGGTCTATTCGACCGGATCACCGTTGATATCGACCACGCGAACCTCGCCCAGACCCAGAGCCCGGATCCTGGGCTCGATCGAGGCCCGGTCGCCGACGATGACCCAGACGGTCGGGCCGTCGCCCAGCACGTCCCGGGCTGCGGCCGAGACCGACGCGGGGGTCGTGGCGGCCAGACCGGCCGTGCGCTGGTCGTAGTAGTCGTCGGGCAGGCCGTAGACGACCATCTGCACCAGATCGCCGGCGACGGAGCCGTTCGTCTCCCAGTCACCAGCCATGCCCTGGATCAGGTTGGCCTTGTGGGCGCCCAGTTCCTGATCGGTGACCGGCCGGCCCCCGACGATACCCGACAGCTCGTTGTTGATCTCGACGAGACTGTCGGCCGTACGATCGGCCTGAACCCCGGTCGAGACGACGAACAGTCGCTCGCCGCGCGTGGACCGGATGCCCGACCCGGCGCCATAGGACCAACCCTTGTCCTCGCGCAGGTTCATGTTGATCCGGCTGGTGAACGCGCCGCCCAGCGCCGTGTTCATCGCGGTGATGTTGGGCTCGCTGGCCGGATCCAGGGCCGGCACCAGACGACCGGCCACGATGATCGATTGCGGACCCGGACGGTCGACGATCAGCACCTGCGGCTGGCTGTAGGACGGCGGCGTACCGACACCGGCCCGCTCGGGAAGGGCCGAGGCCGGCGCATCCCAGTTGGCAAAGGCCCGTTCCAGCTGGGGAACCAGCTCGGCCATGCTCGTGTCACCGACGACCACCAGGGTCGCATTGTCGGGGCGGAACCAGGTGTCATGGAAGGCCCGGGCGTCGGCCGGGGTCAGGGCCTGGACCGTCGCTTCGGAGCCGGCGTTGGACCGGCCATAGGGGCTGTCGTCGCCGTAGAGCGCATCGGCCAGCACCCGGTTGGCGATGGCACCCGGGTTCCGGTTCGATTGCTGGATCCCCGAGACCTGCTGGGTCTGGGCCCGCTGGAAATCCTCCGGACGGAAGGCCGGGTTCATGACCACATCGGCGAACAGGTCCAGCGACGGAGCAAGGCGGGACTCGATCGCCGTCATGCTGACCGTGGTGTAGTCGGTCGTCGAGCCGGCGCCGAGGGTCGCCCCCAGAAGCTGCTGGCGGTCGCTGATCTGAAGCGCGTCCAGCGTGTCCGTGCCGTTGGTCATGACCGCCGGCGTCAGAACGGCCAGGCCGTTCTTGTCAGCCGACTCTGCTGCCGATCCGGCATTGACGATCAGGTTCATGCTGACGGTCGGCACGCCCGAGCGCGGCGCCAGAATGACCTGCAGGCCGTTCGACAGGGTGGCCCGCTCGAAGTCCGGGAAACTGGCCATGGGCATTTCGCCCGCAGCCGGCATCTGCGAACGGTCGGCACCGGTCGCGGCGGCCGAGTATTCGGGGAAGGGCCGGACCTCCAGCGAATAGGATCCGTCCATCAGCCATTCGCGGCCTGCTGCGACCAGGTCGGCCGGACGGGCATCCAGCACTCGCTGATAGCTGACGCGCCAGGCACCGGGGTTGTCGTGGTAGACCTCGCCCGCGGCCAGGAGATCGGACTTGCCCCCGAAACCGCCGATACGTTCCAGACCCCGGACGTAACCCGAGCCGGTCGAGGTGCGGGCGCGTTCCAGCTCGATGGCGGTCGGGCCATTGGCCAGCAGGCGGGCGACCTCTTCATCGATGATGGCCTCGATCTCGGCCAGATCCTGGCCGGGCCTCGCCGTTGCGACGATGATGAACTGGCTGCCGATCTCGCCTTCGGAGACAAAGGCCGAGACATTGGTGGCGATCTGGTCGTCAAACACCAGCCGCTTGTACAGGCGCGAGTTGCGGCCCGAGGTCAGCACCTGGCCAAGAAGGCCGAGGTGGACGGTGTCGGCTTCGCCGGCCGGCGGCACGTTCCAGACCTTGTAGAGGCGAGGTTGGCCGACGCGGTCATACATGACCTCGCGCTGCTCGCCCTGCATGCGGGCGATCATGCGGGCCGGCTGGGTGACCGGCGGCCCCGGCGGAATGTCGCCGAAATAGTGCTGGACCTTGGCCAGCGCCTCTTCGGGGCTGATGTCCCCCGCCAGCACGATCACGGCGTTGGCCGGGCCGTAGTAGCTGCGGAACCAGTCCTGCACGTCTTCGAGCGAGGCGGCTTCCAGATCGGCCATCTCGCCGATCACAGTGTGGCCGTAGGGGTGGTCGGCGGGATAGGTGGCAAAGGTGATGGCGTTCCATACCCGGCCATAGGGCTGGTTCTCGCCCTGGCGCTTCTCGTTCTGGACGACACCGCGCTGCTCATCGAGACGAGCCTGGTCAACGGCCCCCAGCAGGTGCCCCATGCGATCGCTCTCCAGCCACAGCATCGCGTCGAGGCCGCTGGTCGGCACGTTCTGGAAGTAGTTGGTCCGGTCCTTGTTGGTGGTGCCGTTCTGGTCCGTGGCCCCCAGCAATTCGGTCGCCTTGAAGAAGTCCGAGTTGAAGTTTTCGGAGCCGTTGAACATCAGGTGCTCGAACAGGTGAGCAAAACCGGACCGGCCAAGGGGCTCGTTCTTCGAACCGACGTGATACCAGATGTTGACCGCAACGATGGGGGCCTTGCGGTCCTCGTGAACGATCAGGGTCAGACCGTTGCTGAGCACAAAGCGCGTGTACGGGATGTCCACATCCGGGAGCGCAGGCAAGGCGGAGTCCTGAAGCGCCGCGCCCGCCTCGGCGGCCGTTACGGGACGCACGGCGTGCGGATCGGGCTGCTGGTCTGTCGATTGGGCCTGGGCGGCGGTCGCGAGGATCGCCGGAAGACAGGCACCGGCAATCAGAAAGCGACGAAGCGTGGACGGTTTCATGCAATACACCCCTGTGTTCAGCCCCCCGACAGAGGCTTTCACAAGACGTCCTAACTGCTCGCCTGCGCCTCGCAAAGGGCCGCAACATTGCGAATCTGTAAGGTTGCGGCACTGGCTGCGCAGCTGCGAAGCGATTGGGTCAGATCATGCATCGGCACCCAGCCCTTGCAGCGGACGCGCACATTCACACTGATTTTCAGGAGTACACGAAAGGAATTGCCTATTGCGGTGCAATAGGGTCCTATCCGGTTCCGGGGGTCGGATTCAGTCGGGTGCGGCCTCTCGCCCTCCTCCCCGAGTCTCCCCGGATCCCGATATGACAGCCTCTCCGCTTCTGGCCCATCAGGCCGCTTTGCAGATTGATTCCGCCGCGACCGGCTGGATCCTGACCTCGACCGCCCTTGTCCTGCTGATGACCTTGCCCGGTCTTGCGCTCTTCTACGGAGGTATGGTGCGGGGCAAGAATCTTCTGGCCACAATCGCCCAGTCCACGGCAGCCCTCGCGCTCGTAACCGTTCTCTGGTTCGTCGCCGGGTACAGCCTGTCCTTCGGACAGGGACCCGGCGCGGTCAACGGACTGGTCGGCGGGCTGGACGCCGCCTTCCTGAACGGCGTCGGGATCGGCACGGCCCACAGCCTGTCGCCCGGCCTGCCCGAGTTCCTGTGGATCGCCTATCAGCTGACCTTCGCCATCATCACCCCGGCCCTGATCGCGGGGGCCTTTGCCGAGCGGATGAAGTTTTCTGCCGCCCTGCTGTTCTTCGGCCTGTGGCACCTTGTCGTCTACGCGCCGATCTGCCACCAGGTCTGGGGCGGCGGCTATCTGGGCACCATGGGCGTGCTCGATTTTGCCGGAGGGGCTGTGGTGCACGTCAACGCCGGGGTAGCCGGGCTGGTCTGCGCTCTGGTTCTGGGACCTCGCCACGGCTTCGGGCGGGACAATATGGCGCCTCACAATCTGTCGCTCACGGCGATCGGGACGGGGCTGCTGTTCGTCGGCTGGCTCGGATTCAACGCCGGATCGGCGGGGGCCGCGGACGGCATTGCCGCCGTGGCGGCCCTCAATACAATCGTGGCAGCGGCGGCGGCGGCTCTCGCCTGGATGATCGTCGAGTGGGTCGACCAGAAGCGTCCGACGCTGCTGGGCCTGCTGTCGGGTATTGTGGGCGGACTGGTCGGCGTCACGCCGGCGGCGGGGCTGGTGGATCCGAAGGGAGCCTTTCTGATCGGCGCCCTGTCAGGACCGGCCTGCTATCTGGGCGCGGTGTGGCTGAAACGCGCGCTCAAATACGATGACAGTCTGGACGCATTCGGCGTCCACGGCATGGGCGGTATCGTCGGTGCCTTGTTGACCGGCGTGTTCGCCAATGCGGCCATCAACCCGTCAGCCGAGGGCGCTTCCGTGGTCAACCAGGCCCTCGGTCTGCTCGCCGTCATAGCCTGGAGCGCCGCAGGTACCTTTGCTGCGCTGATGATCTGCCGTTTCACGACCGGGCTTCGGGTCACAAGGGAGCAGGAAATCGAGGGTCTGGACCTGACCCAGCACGGCGAGCGACTGCACTGACGCCGCACCCCTACATCATTGCGGCGGGTTCCAGCCGGTAGGTCACGCCGCCGGCATTCGCCTCCATGCGGTCCATGGCCGTCCTGCGGAAACGTAGGACGGGCTCGCCGCCGCCGTCCACGAGGACAACTTCCCCATCCTGAATTCGCCACCCGGTCACACGGGCAAGGGCTGTGCCCTCGCAGCCTTCCAGATAGACGCCGTAAACGCCGTCCTGTCCGACCTTCTGCAGGGCGACCCGGCACACCTTCGCTTCCGGCCGATCCGAAGTATGAAGCGCCCACAGGCCACTGACAGACTCGGGGTCAAGGGCCTGACGCTCCTGATCCGCAGACGATGAGGCATCCGACATAAGTGTCACTCCCGGGGCGGCCATGGACTCGCCATCTGCAGGCGAACAGGCCCCGACGGCAAGCACAAGGGCGAAAAGAGCGCCGGTTCCCGGCTTGAATCCACGCATGGAGGCCTTCTTCCCGTTACGACCGCTGGGGGGCTGCCCAAGCCCTATCTCCGTCACCATTCGATGGCTAGACTAAGGCCTTGACCGGTCGAACGTCGGCCGAACCCTTGAGTTGCGCGTGTTCAACGACCTGATCCCTCGGAAGCCCGGGACCGAACCGCTCTCTGACGCGGTCAGGGCCTGCCGCCCTCATCTGGTCTGGGCAGCCGTGTTCAGCGCGCTGGTGAACCTGCTGTACCTGACTCCGACCATCTACATGCTGCAGGTCTATGACCGGGTGGTGCCGACGGGCGGATTGCAGACCCTGTTGCTGATCAGCGCCATCGCGGTCTTTGCGCTGGCGACCCTGGCACTCCTGGACTGGCTCAGGACGCGGCTGCTGGTCAGGGCGGGCCTGCGGCTGGACCGGCTGCTCGTCAGACGCCTGCTGGGGCGGGTCGTCGACCTCCATACGCAGTCCCCGGGAAGCCAGGTTCTGCGCGAGTTCGACCACGTGCGCACGGCTGTGTCGGGTCAGGGGGTGCTGTCGCTGTTCGATGCGCCGTGGACACCGATCTATATTGGCTGCTGCTTCCTGTTGCACCCGGCGCTAGGGGCGCTGACCCTGTTCGGGGCCGTCATCCTCCTTATCCTTGCCGTGCTGAACGAGCGCGACAGCCGTCCGCGACTGAATCTGGCGATGAAGGACTCCCAGGCCGCCTATGCGGCACAGGAGAGCATGGCCGGACAGTCCGAAGTGGTGCGCGCCCTCGGTATGCGGCAGGCCGGGATCGCCCTGCAGGTGCAGCAACGCGAGATGGCGACGGCGCGTCAGGTCGAGGCGCAGTTCACCGGCGGACGCTATACCGGGATCATCAAATTCCTGCGGCTGATGCTGCAGTCGGCCTCCCTGGGGCTGGCAGCGCTGCTGACGGTCCAGGGACATATCTCGGCCGGGTCTATCATCGCGGCGTCGGTCCTGCTGACGCGGGCGGTGCAGCCCATCGAGCAAATGGTTGGCGCCTGGCCTACCCTGGTGCAGGCAAGGACCTCGTGGAAAGCCCTGATCGATCTGTTCGCTGCCACCGGACGGGCGGACCGGGTCGCAACCACCCTGCCTGCGCCTCGGGGACGACTCGATCTGGAGCAGGTGACGGTTCGTCTGCCGGGCAGCGAGACGCCGCAGCTTCGAGGGATCACCCTTACGCTCGAGCCCGGCCAG
The DNA here is from genome assembly GCA_964395805.1 of uncultured Brevundimonas sp. Classification (GTDB taxonomy): domain Bacteria; phylum Pseudomonadota; class Alphaproteobacteria; order Caulobacterales; family Caulobacteraceae; genus Brevundimonas. The sequence continues at coordinate 22,550 of CAYNDG010000003.1, read as the reverse complement.
GTGCTGGGCGTGATCGGGCCGAGCGGGTCCGGCAAGACGACCTTGGCCCGGGTGGTCGCCGGTGCCATTCCGACCACCTCGGGATCGGTACGGCTGGACGGCGCCGACTATGACGCGCGGGATGGGGACCGCCTCGCTGAATACATCGGCTATCTGCCTCAGGTGCCCGGACTGTTCGCCGGATCGGTCAAGGACAATATCTCGCGGTTTCGCTCTGCCCTCGGCGTGGCGGCGGACGAGATCGACCGTGAAGCGGTCGCCGCCGCACAGGCCGCCGGGGTGCATGAGATGATCCTGCGCCTGCCGGACGGCTATGACACGGTGCTGGGTCACAATGGCGCTGGCCTCTCGGTCGGCCAGTCCCAGCGCGTTGCCCTGGCCCGGGCGCTGTATCGTGATCCGGTCATTCTCGTTCTCGACGAGCCCAACGCCAATCTGGATCAGGAGGGAGAGGCCGCCCTGACCGAAGCGATACGGCGCGCCACGGCGCGAGGTGCGTCGGTCCTGATGGTGGCCCACAGGGCCGGCGTGCTGGGAGTCGCCGACCGCCTGTTGATGCTCCGCGAAGGTGCGGTCCAGATTGAAGGGGCCCGGGATGAGGTGATGATGCGCCTGAACCCCGGACGGGCACGCCCCACCGTCGTGCCCCCGCCGGGAGCCCAGTCGGCATGACCGGGTCCGACCTTCCGGAAGCCGGACATCTGGCCGGAACGTCGGCAGACCCGCCTGCTGTCGCCGGTACAGAAGGACCGGATGATTCGCCGCGCGGCGAGCTGATGGTCGGGGGTGCGATCATCGCCCTGTTCTTCGTGCTGTTCCTCGGCTGGGCGGCCTTCGCGCCGCTGGATGCGGGGGCCTTTGCCAGCGGCCAGGTCTCGGTCTCGGGCAACCGCCAGGCGGTCCAGCATCGCGACGGTGGTGTCGTCAGCGCCCTGCACGTCGCCGAGGGAGATACGGTCGAGGCTGGACAGATCCTGCTGGAGGTCGCGGGAGGAGAACTGGCCGCGACCGAGCGTGGGCTGACCGGACAGGTGGTGGCCCTGCTGGCACAGCGGGCCCGGCTGGAGGCCGAGCGGGACGGCCGGGGTACAATCGCCCCGCCTGCCGAATTTGCCGGAATGGCCGAGGCTGACCGCGCCCTGGCCGATGAAGCCATGGCCCTGCAACGGCAACAGTTCATCGCCCGTCGAACCGGGCGGTCGACCGAGCGGGGCGTGCTGGGCCAGCGCGTCAGCCAGCTGCAGCAGCAGGTCTCGGGCTATGAGCGCCAGCTGGCCGCCAACGCCGAGCAGAAGCGGTTGATCGAGGACGAACTGGCCGATGTCCGCCGTCTGGCCGAGCAGGGCTATGCTCCCATCAGCCGGGTCCGGGCGCTGGAACGTCAGGCGGCGGCGCTGGACGGTGAGGCAGGCTCGCTGCGCGCCGAAATCGCCCGGGCCAATGAAGCGATGGGTGAGGCCCGCCTGCAGATGTCCGGCGTCGGCACCGACATGAACGAGGATGTGACCGAACAGCTGCGCACGGTCGAGGTGCAGTTGAACGAACTGCAGCCCCGTCTGACCGAGGTTCGCGCCCAGATCGAGCGCAACCGCGTGCGGTCCCCGGTGTCGGGCCAGGTTGTCGGCCTGACGATCTTTACGCCGGGCGGGGTCATCCAGGGCGGCCAGACCCTGATGGAGATCGTGCCGTCGAACGCCTCGCAGGTGATCGTCGCCCGCATCAACCCGAACGACATCGACAATTTGCGCGTCGGCCTTCTGACCGAGGTGAAGTTCCCGGGACTGAGGACGTCGAACCCGCCCGTTCTGCGCGGCCGCGTCGAGCGGCTGTCGGCCGACAGCTTCACCGAGGAGGGTTCGAACAACCGCTACTTCCGCGCCGAGATCGTTGTTCCGCCCGAGGAACTGGCCAAGCTGGGTCGCGGCGCCGACTCTATCCGGGCCGGCTCACCGGTCGAGGTGGTCATCGTCCTGCGCCGCCGGACGATGCTGGAATATCTGATCGAACCGCTGGTCCGCGGCCTGTGGCGCACGGGGAGTGAGCTGTAGGCCGTCGGCTGCGACGCTGTTAGCCCCGCGCCTTCGCATGCTGGCGGAAGCGGTGCAGAAGGGGTTCGGTGTAGCCGTTGGGCTGGGTGGTGCCCTCAAACACCAGGGCACGGGCGGCCGCAAAGGCGAGGCTTCCATCAAAGTCCGACGCCATCGGCTGGTACAGGGGATCGCCCGCGTTCTGGGCATCGACCTTTGCCGCCATACGGCGCAGGGCGGCGTCCACCTGCTCCGGGGTGCACACACCGTGCAGCAGCCAGTTGGCCATATGCTGGCTGCTGATCCGCAGCGTGGCGCGATCCTCCATCAGGCCGATATCGTGGATGTCGGGCACCTTGGAACAGCCCACGCCCTGATCGATCCAGCGCACCACATAGCCGAGGATGCCCTGGGCGTTGTTGTCCAGCTCCTGCTCGATCTCTTCGGCGCTCCAGTTGCGGCCCTCGGCCAGCGGCGGGGTCAACAGGTCCTCGATGGGGCGAGGGATAGCGTCGCCCATGGCTGCGCGCACAGTGAAGACGTCGGTCTGGTGATAGTGCAGCGCGTGCAATGTCGCGGCCGTCGGCGACGGCACCCAGGCGGTGTTGGCCCCGGTCTTCGGATGGGCGGCCTTTTCCTCCAGCATCTGCGCCATGCGGTCGGGCGCGGCCCACATGCCCTTGCCGATCTGGGCCCGGCCCGAGAGGCCGCATTGCAGGCCGATGGCGACGTTGCGCTGCTCATAGGCAGCGATCCAGGTGCTGGACTTGATCTCGCCCTTTCGCACCACCGGCCCCGCCTGCATCAGGGTGTGGATCTCGTCGCCCGTGCGGTCGAGGAAGCCGGTGTTGATGAAGACGATCCGGTCCTTCACCGCATGGATGCACGCGGCGAGATTGGCCGAGGTGCGGCGCTCCTCGTCCATGACCCCGACCTTGATGGTGTGCCGCTCAAGCCCCAGCAGGTCCTCGACCGCATTGAACAGCCGGTCGGTAAAGGCGCACTCGTCCGGGCCGTGCATCTTGGGCTTGACGATATAGACGGAGCCTTCGCGGCTGTTGCGGAAGGGGCCCATGCCACGCAGGTCGTAGAGAGCGATCAGACTGGTGATGATGGCGTCAAGGATGCCCTCGGGAGCTTCCGAGCCGTCAGGCAACAGGATGGCGGGCGTCGTCATCAGATGGCCGACGTTCCGCACAAACAGCAGCGACCGGCCCGGCAGGGAGCCCTCGGTGCCGTCTGGCGCGACATAGGCGACGTCGGCATTGAGCCGCCGGGTCTGCGACCGGCCGCCCTTGTCGAAGGTCTCGGCCAGATCGCCCTTCATCAGGCCCAGCCAGTTGCGATACGCGGCGACCTTGTCCTCTGCATCGACGCAGGCGACGGAGTCCTCAAGGTCGACGATGGTGCTCAGGGCGGACTCCAGCACGACATCGGCGATGCCCGCCGGATCGGTGCGCCCGATCGGGTGGTCCGGATCGAACACCACTTCGATATGCAGGCCGTTGTGGCGGAACAGGCGGCCGCGTGTTGTCTGGCCCACATACTGGCCGGTGTCGCGCAGGGCGATGCCCTTATGCGGATGGCTGAGGTCGGCCCAGGAGCCTTCGACCAGCGGCAGGGCCTCATCGAGGAAGGCCTTGGCGTGGGCGACGACGCGGGCGCCGCGGTCCGCGTCATAGCCGCCTGGCGGGGGCAGGTCGCCCAGCGCGTCCGTACCATAGAGGGCGTCATACAAACTGCCCCAGCGGGCGTTGGCGGCATTCAGCACAAAGCGCGCATTCAGCACCGGCACGACCAGTTGCGGCCCGGCGCGGGTGGCGACCTCGGCATCGACATTCCGCGTGCCGATGGTGAAGGGGGCGGGTTCATCGACCAGCCAGCCGATCTGTTTCAGGAAGTCGCGTTGGGCGGCGACGGCGTACGGCTGGCCCTTTCGCTCGACGTGCCAGGTGTCAATGCGGGCCTGCAGGTCGTCGCGCACTGCCAGCAGACGCCGGTTCTCGGGCACGGCCCAGTCAAGGATGACGCGTACACCCTGCCAGAAACCCTCTGCCGCGATGCCCAGCCCCGGCAAGACCTCGTCCTCGATGAAGGCGGCGAGGACAGGGGCGACGGTCAGATCGGCACGGAC
>CAYNDG010000003.1:13942-18289 GCA_964395805.1 uncultured Brevundimonas sp. | reverse complement strand
GCCTTTGCCCTGCCGATCCTGCACCGGCTGGCCGCCAACCGCGTCGCCCCCCTGCCCCGCACGACCCGCTGTCTGGTGCTGTCGCCGACCCGCGAGCTGGCCTCGCAGATCGCCGAGAGCTTCAAGACCTATGGCAAGCATCTGGGCTTCCGCGTCGCCGTGATCTTCGGTGGCGTGAAATACGGTGGTCAGGAACGCGCCCTCAATCAGGGGCTCGACATTCTGGTGGCCGCGCCCGGTCGCCTGCTGGACCATATCCAGCAAAAGAACCTCGACCTGAGCGCCACGGAAATCTTCGTGCTGGACGAGGCCGACCAGATGCTGGACCTGGGCTTCATCAAGCCCATCCGCCAGATCGTCAGCCGCATTCCGGCCAAGCGCCAGAACCTGTTCTTCTCGGCCACCATGCCGGGCGAGATCGGCAAGCTGGCCGCCGAGCTGCTTAAGGATCCCAAGCGCGTCCAGGTGACGCCCCAGGCGACCACCGTGCAGCGCATCAAACAGTCGATCATCTGGATCGAACAGGGCCGCAAGCGCGCCCTGCTGACCGAGATGTTCAGCGATCCGGGCTATACCCGCTGCCTGGTGTTCACCAAGACCAAGCACGGGGCCGACAAGGTCGCCGCCTATCTGGAAGCGGGCGGCGTCGAAGCCGGCGCCATCCACGGCAACAAGAGCCAGCCCCAGCGCGAGCGCACGCTCGAGGCCTTCAAGAAGGGCAAGCTGCGCGTGCTGGTTGCGACCGACATCGCCGCACGCGGCATTGACGTCGACGGCGTCTCGCACGTCGTCAACTTCGAGCTGCCCTATGTGCCGGAAGCCTATGTGCACCGCATCGGCCGGACGGCCCGCGCGGGCGCCGACGGCACCGCCATCAGCTTTGTCGCCGGTGACGAGATGAAGCTGCTGAAGGACATCGAGAAGGTCACCCGCCAGAAGATCCCGGCGATCGACCGTCGCAATGACAAGGCGCTGGGCGCCCTTGATGCCGCCATCAGCGCTGCTGGCGTCGGCAAGAAGGCCACCCTGCCCGAGCGTGAGGATCGCCCGGCCCGCGACCGTGATGGCGAGGCCCGGGGCAATCGCAATCGCCGGGGTCCCAGGCCCGGCGGCGCGGGCGCCGGTGGACGCGGCCCCGGTCGCTCGCCTGACCGTCCGCACTACAACCCGATGGCCGGTGACCGTCCGGAAGGATCAGCCCCGGCGCCGGTGTCGCAAATGAAGCGTCGCCGTCGCCGTCCGGGCCAGAAGCCCGCGACCGGCACCGCCAGTTAAACACCCGCATGCCCCCTTCGTCGCCGGAGGGGGCATGTATTTAATGAACTAGTTTGCATTATAAACATGTCTACTGTATCTGGCGTTCCTGTCGCTGGAGATCAGATCATGTCCCTGACCACGTCCCCCTCGCCTGATGACCGCCTGCACGGGCTTGATGCCCTGCGCGGCATCGCCCTGCTGCTCGGTATGGTGCTGCACACCCTGATGAGCTTTTTCCCGATCCCGATCTGGGTGGTGGTCGATGATCAGACCTCGCCGGTCGCTTCGGTCATCTTCTTTGCCATCCACCTGTTCCGGATGACGACCTTCTTTCTGATCGCCGGCCTGTTCGCCCATATGATGCTGGGCCGCAGAGGTCTGCGGGGCTTTGTCAAAGACCGGCTGATCCGCATCGCCGGCCCCCTGTTTGGGCTGTGGTGGCTGGCGCTGGCGTCGATCATCGCCGTGCTGCTGTGGAATGTCGCCATCCAGAACGGCGGCAGCCTGCCCACCGACGGTCCGCCCCCACCGCCCCTGACGGTCGAGACCTTCCCCCTGACCCATCTCTGGTTCCTGTGGGTGTTGCTGATCTTGTATGTCGCCATGCTGGTGCTGCGAGCGCCGTTCGCCCTGCTGGACCGGACCGGAGGCTGGGGCCGGATGATCGACCGCCTGACCGGAATACTCGTCGGGCCTTGGATGCCCGTCGTACTCGCCGCCCCGCTGGCGCTGGCCTTTTACCTGCACCCGAACTGGACGGCCTTCTTCGCCATTCCGACGCCGGACACGGGTCTGGTCCCCAATGCTGTTGCCCTGACCGGGTTCGGCAGCGCCTTCCTGGCTGGCGTCCTGCTGGATCGCAGGCGGGATCTGCTGGAGCGTATTCGCAAGTTGTGGCCGGTGTTCACCGTGGTGGCATTCGGCACGGGCACCGGGGCCCTGATGCTGGCCGGAGGGCCGGTGCCGGATCTGGCTCCCGTCACCGACCCGTCGGCCAAGGCTGCGCTGGCCATCATGATGGCCCTGGCCGTGTTCAGCGGTGCCATGGCAGCGATGTCGCTGGCATTGCAGCTGTTCAGCCGGAAGAGCCCCGTGCGCCGCTACCTGGCCGATGCCTCACACTGGATCTACATCATCCACCTGCCGCTGGTGATGGTCGGGCAAACCCTCGTGCTGGACCTCGGGGCGCCCTGGTGGCTGAAGGCGGCGCTGGTGATCGGCGGCACGATGCTGATCAGCCTCATCACCTATGAGCTGCTGGTACGCCACAGCTTTATCGGACGCTGGCTGAACGGGCGGCGCATTCCCCGGAAGCGTCAGGCCGAACCGGCCCCGGCGCCCGCCGAATAACATCTTGCCAAGCCTCGCCGGCTCGTCCACCCCAAGGACGAGCCGGCTCCGGAGACTGACCATGCCCGCCAAGCCCCGACTGCATTCCGCCGAGGATGACCTCGCCTTCATGCGTTCGATCATCGAGCGCGGAGGACGGCCGCCGATGACGCTGGCGATCTGCTATCTGGCGGGCGGCCTGCTGTATGGCCTGCAGTGCCTGTTTCACCTCGGGCAGGCGACCGGCCTGATCCTCTGGCCTGACCTCGCCAATCTCGCTTTCGTGGTCGGCATCACCGTCGCCTTCCTGTTGGTACTCACGTGGGCGATCCTCAAGGACCGCAAGACCGGCGGGGGCAACCGAGGCCCGATGGCCAGCCGCACCCTGAACGCAGCCTTCAACGCCACCGGCATGGCCAACCTCGCGGTGATCATCGTCTTCGGTGTCGGCGCCTACAGGGACCAGGACTTCGCGATCTGGCTCTACTACCCGGCCATCGTCTTCGCCCTCCAGGCCGCCGCCTGGTTCATGGCCTGGACGCTGAAGCGCAAGGGCTGGATGCTGGCGACCGCGCTGGGTGGCTGGGTCACGGCCGTGGCGCTCGGGGTGCTGGTGCGCGAGCCCATCCTGTATCTCGGCGTCTGCACCGTCGCCCTGTTTATGCTGTTTGCCCTGCCGGGTTGGGTGATGTTCCGCGACGCCCGCGCCGTCACTACGGAGGCCTGAGCGCGTCATGGGTCTGGCCGATCTCGGACGGATAGATGAGGTGATCCACGGTCGCATGCGGCTGGGGATGATGGTCTACCTCGCCGATGTCGAGACGGCCGACTTTACCGAATTGAAGTCAGTGCTGGAGGCCACCCAGGGCAATCTGTCGGTCCACCTGAAGAAGCTGGCCGAGGCGGGCTATGTCTCCATCGACAAGAGCTTCAAGGACAACAAACCGCTCACCCGGGTGGCCATCACCGCAAGGGGCCGCCAGGCTTTCGCCGCCTATCTGGAGGCATTGGGCGGCCTGATCGGGGGCGCGGGATGAACCGCCCCCGCGTGATGGGCATCGTCAACGTCACGCCCGACAGCTTCTCGGACGGTGGCCGGTTGGGGACGGTCGAGGCCGCGATCGCCCACGGCCTGAGACTGGTCGAGCAAGGCGCGGACATTCTGGACATCGGCGGCGAAAGCACCCGGCCGGGCGCCGATCCGGTCGATCAGACCGAGGAGCTCGCGCGGGTCCTGCCGGTCATCGCCGGCCTTCGCGCCCGATGGGAAGGCCCCATCAGCATCGACACGCTCAAGCCCTCCGTGGCCCGTGCAGCGGTCGCGATCGGAGCCACAATGTGGAACGATGTCAGCGCACTGGGCACATATGCCGACAGTCCGGTAGTCGCCGCCGAACTGGGCTGCGAGGTCGTGCTGATGCACATGCAGGGCGAGCCGCGCACCATGCAAACCGATCCCCGCTATGGCGACGTCGTGTCCGAGGTTCGGGATGCGCTGATGGCGCAGGCCCAGCTCGCCCTCGAAGCGGGGGTTGGGCGCGAGCGTATCTGGCTGGATCCCGGCATCGGCTTCGGCAAGACGCTGGCGCACAATCTGGCGCTGGTGGCCGGGCTGGGCGCGCTGGTCGAGACCGGCTTTCCCGTGCTGTTCGGCGCCAGCCGCAAGCGGATGATTCAGGCCATTGATCCCTCGGCGACCGATCCGATGGACCGGCTGGGCGGGTCGCTGGCTCTGGCGCTTGAGGCCGCGCGGCAGGGCGC
>CAYNDG010000003.1:0-13842 GCA_964395805.1 uncultured Brevundimonas sp. | reverse complement strand
ACCAGCCAGACCTGACATTTGCGGTCGTCGGTTTCGGGCAGGGTGAAGGGGATGGCGCGCGCAGCCTTGAGCACCACATCGCGCACCTCGGCCCGGTTGGCACCATAGGCCACCGAGAACGGCACATGGATGCGCCGGGTGTCGCCCTTGAGCGTCCAGTTGGTGACTTTGCCCTCGATCAGGCTGGAGTTCGGGACAATGATGTTGATGTTGTCATTGGTGCGGATGCGGGTCGCGCGCGGGCCGATCTCGACGATGGCGCCGCGCGCATCATCCAGTTCGACATAATCGCCGACCGACACCATCCGGTCGAAGATCAGGAACAGGCCCGAGACGAACTCCTTGACCACGCCCTGAAGGCCGAGGCCCAGACCGATGCCGATGGCCCCGGCGAACACGGCCAGCGACGACAGGTTCAGACCGGCGGCTGAAAGGGCCATGAAGGCCCCGGCAATCAGGATGCCGTAGCCGGTCATCTTCTCGAGCAGATACAGCGCCTGGGTCGAGCGGGTGGCCTTTTTCCGCAGACGCCGGATGGCCCCGGTGGCGGCCCAGGACAGGGCACCGGCGAGGGCGATGATGACAGTAGCGGTGACCAGGCCGCCCAGCGTCAGGGAAATGCCCCCCAGCCGCAGGACCGCTGCGTCCTGAAGCTGGGTGAGTTCATTGACCATGGTCCAACAATGCCCGGCTATGCCGTGACGTTCCGCGGGCGCTTGGCGAAACGCCGCCGGTATCCCTATATCGTCCGTCCGGCCTCATTGGGGGCGAGACTGAGAGGCCGAACCCATGACCCTGACCCGAGGCCGCCGTTTTCTACCCTCGCTGAGCCTTCAGGTGCTGGCGGCGCTGGCGCTGGGTTTGATTGTCGGGGCCATCGCCCAGTCACGGGGGCTGCCGGGCGGGGCCGAGACGGCCAGTTTCATCGGCTCTCTGGGTCAGCTGTGGCTGAACGCCCTGAGGATGACCATCGTGCCGCTGGTGTTCTCGCTGCTGGTCACGGGCATCGCCTCCATCGCCGGGGCCGCCCACGGTCCGGGCCGCGCAGGCCTGCTGGCCGGACGGGCCCTGATGGTGTTTGCCGTCCTGATCGTCGTGGCGACGGTCTACGCGATCGGGGCGGCATACGGCCTGCACGCCATCTGGCCGATCGACCCTGAAGGTGGCGCCCGCCTGATTGCCGGGGCGCCGCCCAGCCCTGAAGGGGTCGGGCCCGGTGCCCCGTTCGGCGAGTTCCTCAAGACCCTGGCCCCCGCCAATCCGATCCGGGCGGCGGCCGAGGACGCCATTCTCGGTCTGGTCGTGTTTGCGGTGTTCTTCGGCTTTGCCGCCACCCGCCTGCCTGACCGGCTGCGCCTGCCGCTGGTGACCTTCTTCGAGGCCGTGGCCGAGACCATGATCGTCATCGTACGCTGGGTGCTGATGGCGGCGCCCATCGGCGTCTTCGCCCTGGCGCTGGGCGTGGGCCTGACGGCGGGGGTCGGCGCGGCCGGGACCCTGGCCCATTATGTCGCCATCGTATCGCTGGCCACCATCGGCATCACCCTGCTCTGCTATCCGCTTGTGGTGGCGTTCGGAAAAGTCAGCCTCGCCGGCTTTGCGCGAGCGGCCGCCCCGGCCCAGGTGGTCGCCTTTTCGACCCAGTCGTCGCTGGCCAGCCTGCCGGTGATGGTCGAGCGCGCCGTCGATGCGCTCGGCGTGTCACGGCCCACCGCCGGTCTGGTGCTTCCGCTCGCGGTGGCGGTCTTCCGCATCACCAGCCCGGTCGCCAATCTGGGCGTCGTCATCTATTGCGCCCACCTGTTCGGGATCGAGCCGACCGCCGGTCAGCTGGTAGCCGCCGGCCTGACCGCAGTACTCGTCAGCATCGGCTCGGTAGGCCTGCCGGGCCAGATCAGCTTCTTTGTCTCGATCGCGCCGATCTGCATCGCCATGGGTGTGCCGCTGGAGATCCTGCCCCTGCTGCTGGCGGTCGAGGTCATCCCCGACATTTTCCGCACGGTCGGCAATGTCACGGCCGACATGGCCGTGGCGCGGATTGTCGAGGATGAGGTGGGCGATCCGGTCGAACCCGCCTGACGCCCGAAGGGCAGGTCGGCGGGCAGGGCAAGCGGCCCCGGTCAGTTCGGTACCAGCTCGAGGATGTCGAGATTGGACTCATACTGTGGCCAGGGAATTACCAGCCGCCAGCGTCGCGAGCCGACCCGCTCCAGTATTGCCACCATGTCCCGGTCGGCGTTCTGGCCATATGAACTTGCAGGCGGCTCGGACCCCAGTGCCATGGACCCCAGCATGACCATCTGGCGATTGTTCTCCGGGAACAGCAGGCCTGAGGGGCGTTGGGATCCGGTCAGTTTGGAGAATTTCAGGCCCGCTGCCGTCCGTTCGATCCGGCAGTCGAACCAGCCATAGATCACATAGCCGAGGCCGCCCTCTCCGCCCTGCGAGCCCAGCTTCACGGTCCGGCAGCGATAGTCTCCCTCGGGCGGGGTCACACTTCCCACGGCGGCACCAGGATCGATCAGGTCCCCGAGCGACGCGAGATCTCCGGACCCTTCCTGACGGCGCGCCTGCTCCAGCGACAGGCGCCAGGCAGCCTCAACCCGGCTATAGCGATCACGATCGTAGGTCGTGATGATACTGCGCCAGTCTCTCAGCACGGGACCCGCACCATCGGGCGGCGGGGGAGGCGGCGGCGGGGCGTAGCCGCCCCCGGCCGAGGCACAGGCCGACACAACCAGGGCCGCTAACGCGGTCAGTCCTGCCGTGCGGGCATAGCGGGCATAAGACATCAAACCTCCCCTTCGTCTGGACCGGAGCAATGGGCCCGGACCGGACGCAGAGGTCAAGACCGGACGAACTATTCGCCGCTGTCGACGGTCTCGGCGGCCTTCTTGCGGGGCGCCCGCCGGCGCGGGGCCGCCGCATCATCCGTGGCCGCGGCCGTCGGAGCTTCGGCGGCGCGCGTCGTCGGCCTCGTCAGGAAGCCCGGCAGGGCGTCCGCGTCGGATGACTCACGCACCGGGGCATCCTCGCGGGGCCGCCGCGCCTTGCGATCGGCGCGGGCCGGAGCTTCCGCCGGCATCTCCGTCACATCGTCACGCGCCGCCTCAGGGGCTGACCCGTCTTCCTCGGACCGATGATCCGCGGACCCGTCAGACTCGCCATCCTGGAAAGATCGACGTCCCCTCTGTTCATCCTTGCGACGTTCCCAGCGTTCGCGGCGGGTCTCGCGACGACCACCACCCTCGCCTTCGCTGCGGGGCTCGCCATCGCTGTCGCGATCACGGTCGCGATCGCGCTCACCGTTCTGCTGCTGCTGCGGCCCGGACGGATTGCCGCCGGCGTTCTGCGGATTGTTCTGCTGGGCCTGCTGGGCGGCGAGGAAGGCCGCAGCCTGGGCGCCGCTCTCGTCTTCAAAATCGATGTCGAAGCCCTGATTGGACAGTTCGCGCTGGGCAATCTCGGACACCGGTCGTTGGGGCTGCAGTGCCCTCAGGACCCGGAAATAGTGTTCGGCGTGCTGCAGGTAGTTTTCGGCCAGAACGCGGTCACCGGCAGAGGCGGCATCGCGCGCGAGCTGCATATAGCGCTCATAGACAGTCTGGGCATTGCCCCGGACCTTGATGTTCTCGGGACCCTGGGAGTCCCACGAGCGGTTCGGATTGGCGCTGTTGGCATTACTACCGCCGGGCTTCCTGTTGCGGCCGCGCTGGCGCTTCATGCCCTTGAAATCTCTCATAGACTCTACCGTTCCGGGAGGTTGGCCGACTGTCGGTTACAGGCCGTGTTGTGTTTCGTCTGTCCGTGGCTCGGGACCAGCCCGCCATCAATGTCATCGGAAGCCGTTGCCCCCCGCGCGGTCCACCCGATCCGGATCAGGGTCGGGCCGTCGCGCATACCGTTCGCCTGTCAGTTGGCCCGCGAGGGCGCACGGAGATGCGATTGGTGGGAGACGACGCAAGACTTAGCGCGCCTTGACCGGCATTCCAAGGGCCTTTTTCTGCGCCTCCCGCCAGAGCCGGCTTCAGGACACCCGCGACCTGTCCGGGGCCTGGGCGCGCGGATCGGGTCCGTTCGTCACCACGCGGCTGCGGTTGCCCAGATCCAGAACCACCTTCACGTCCTCGAACCCGCCGTGGACGAACAAGGCCTTGACCGCCTCGCCCTGGTCCCACCCGATCTCGACCGCGAATATTCCGCCCGGCTTCAGGACGCGACGGATCTCCGGAACCAGCTGCCGATAGGCCTCAAGGCCGTCGGGACCGCCGTCGAGCGCCAGATGGGGATCGTGGTCGCGCACCTCCGGATCGAGGCTCGCGATGGCGGCCGTCGGGATATAGGGCGGGTTCGAAACCACAAGGTCGAAACTCTGGTCCTCGAAGCCAGTCGCCCACTCCGTCCGAAGGAAGACCGCGCGTCCTTCCAGCCCGAGGCTGGCGGCATTGTCCCGTGCCACGGCGAGGGCCTCGCTCGAGATGTCTGTGCCTACCCCGGTCGCACCCGACCGCTCCGCCAGGAAGGCCAGTAGAATGGCACCCGAACCGGTCCCGAGGTCTGCGATCCGGAACGCCTGGTGCGGGGCAAAGGCGGCAAGGCCTACATCCAGCAGCGTCTCGGTGTCCGGGCGGGGGCTCAGCACATCGGGCGTCACGCTGAGCATGATCTTCCAGAAGCCTTTACGGCCGAGAATGCGCGAAACGGGCTCGCGCCTCAGGCGGCGCTCGATCATGGCTTCATAGGCCGCCGCCTGCTCGGTCGTAACCGCGCGGTAGGGGTCGGTCAGAATGTCGAGACGGCTTACGTCGCAGGCCGCTTCCAACAGCAGTCGGGAGTCGATCGACGGACTGTCAATGCGGCCCGCCTTCAGGCGTGACTGGGCGGCTTTCCAGGTCGTGAGCAGGGTCGGTGTGTCGGACATGGGGGTTGATTGGGGGGCGCGGCTTCAAAATTCAAGCGGAACGGCGGGCCAGCGTGGCCGTTAGCGGACCATGACGTCCTCCTCCCCGCAACCGCCAGGCTTCGGCGGCCCCCTGATCGTCTTGGCGGGGGCCCTCCTCGGCGGTCTTGCGGCCGGCGCGGGGGCGGTTCACCTCCTGCACCGCAAGGGGCAAAGGGTCGGTCTGGATCTTCGCCGATATCGGCCCGAGCCGGCCGCACCGGAGCCACCTTCACCGGAAGACCATGAGATCCGCGAACCGGGGCGGGGGCGGATCGCGCGAAACCCCTGTCAGATCCCCCGCAAGGGCTGGACCGACATCCTGTGGCGAACCGGGGCCAGCTATTTCGGCGACCGGGTCGGTTTTGTATCCGGCGGCGTAACCTTCTTCGTTCTGTTGGCCCTGTTCCCGACCCTTGCCATGCTCGTGACGGTCTATGGCCTGTTTGCCGACCCGGAAGACGCCTGGGGCCGGCTCAGGTTCCTCTATTCCGTCCTGCCCGCCAATGTCGCCGGATTCATCGGCGGCGAAATGCAGCGGCTCGCCGAGGACTCCCGCCCGCGCCTGACCCTGACGCTTATCGGGACGTTGGCGCTGTCGCTGTGGGTTGCGAACAACGGCATCAAGACGCTCTTCTACGGACTGAACGTCGCCTACCATGAGGTCGAGCGGCGCAATCTGATCCAATACAACCTTCTGTGCATGGGCTTCACCGTTGCGGGTCTGAGCGCCGTGCTGCTCTCGGCGGCCCTGGTGGTCGGGGTGCCGATCCTGCTCGGGCCTCTGGAACTGATGAACGACCTTCAGCACCTGTCCCCCTTTCGGTGGCTGGTACTGTACGCCCTCTATATCGGAGCGCTCACCCTCATCTATCGCCACGGCCCCTGCCGCGCGCGGGCCCAATGGCGCTGGCTGACCCCGGGCGCGGTCGTCGCCGCGACACTCAGCCTTGGCCTGTCAGCGGTATTCAGCTGGTACTTGCAGAATTTCGTACGCACCGACAGCTATGGGCCCCTGACAGCCATGATGGGTTTCCTGTTGTGGACCTGGCTGACCGTGCAGATCATTCTGATGGGCGCCGAGCTGAACGCCGAGATCGAGCATCAGACGGCCATCGACACCACTGTCGGCCCGCCCCTGCCTCTCGGCGAACGCGGCGCGGTGGTTGCCGACAGCGTGGGGGCCAAGCGAGGCAGCCCGGCCGCCCTGGCCTTCACCCTGAAGCACGCCGAAGCGATTTCCGACCGGTTGCAGCGCCGACGCAACCGCAAACGCGCGCGAAAGGCCTAGATCAGGCCGAACGGGCGCGGATGGGGGCGGCCCCGTCGGAAAGGGATTCGTTCAGGTAGACCTCTGCTTCCTGGGCAGGCAGCGCCGGCGCATAGCCAAAGCCCTGGCCGTAATGGCAGTTGTCCTGAAGGAGCAAGGCCGCCAACTCCGCATTCTCGACACCCTCGGCCACGACCTCCAGAGACAGATCGCGCCCCAGGTTGACGACTGAACGCACAATCTTGGCCGACCCCTCGTCGCGGTCCATGGTCAGAACGAAATAGCGGTCGATCTTGAGCGTATCGAAGGGCAGCCGGGCCAGGTAGCTGAGAGACGAAAAGCCGGTGCCAAAGTCATCCAGCGCCAGCGACGCGCCCACTTCCTTGAGCTTTGACAGGATAACGGCCGCGCTGGCCGTGTCGCGCATGATGTCACCCTCGGTGACTTCCAGCTTGAGCGCGCCCCGCGGCAGGCCGGTCTCCTGGATTACCCGCGCCACGTCCTCGACCAGGTTCGGACGCTCGATCTCTCCGACCGACAGATTGACGCTGCAGAACAGCTTGCCGGCGAGCGGATGGCGCTTGAGCCATTCGGCCAGTTGACGCGCGGCCTGGGTCATCATCAGCAGACCCAGTTCGTTCATCAGACCCATTTCATCGGTCAGCGTCAGAAATTCGTCCGGCGGCACAAGCCCGCGCTTGGGATGACGCCAGCGACAGAGCGCCTCGAAGCCCGCGACAGCGCCGGTCTTGAGGTTGACGATCGGCTGATAGAAGGGCTCGATCTCACCCCGCACAAAGGCGTTGCGCAGGTCAGACTCCAGCGCCAGCCGCGACAGGCTGTCGGTCTCGAGGGCCCGACCATAGGCAGCCGCACCGCCACGGCCCGCCGATTTTGCCTGTTCGACAGCCAGTTCGACACGACGCAGCAGCTCGCCGGCATCGGAGGCATCCGGCCCCCCCTCGGCCGTGACGGCGCCGATCGACACGGTCGGATAGATGTCAAACCCGGCGAGGCGGAGCGGCTGTTCGAGCGCCTGTCGCAGCCGGCCGGAGACATGGCCGGAGCCCTTGCGAACCAGGACGGCGAATTCGTCCTCGCCGATGCGGGCGGGCAGGTCATCGGCAGAGAAGGCGGCCGCCAGCCGCGATCCGAGCGCCGACAACACCCGGTCCGCCCGCTCATGGCCAAGGGCCTCATTCAGACGTCGCAGCCGGTCCACATCGGCGACCACCAGGTCATACTCTCCTCCCCGGGTCAGGACCTCACCGACACGGGCGACGAACGACCGTCGGTCCAGAAGCCCGGTCAGAGGGTCCCGGTCCGAGCCCGCGAACGTGGTCTCCAGCGCGACCACGCCAGCCGCCCGATGGCCGTCTTCCAGCCATACGCCGCGCCACAGGCAGGTCGGGTGATCTCGCATCCGCAGACGGACAGCGATCTCGGTGCCTTCTGCCTGGGGTTTGAGAAGGGCTTCGGCGAGCGCCCGATCCTGGGGCATGGCAACGGCGGTAAAGGCTGCACCGGAGCACTGGGGCGCGAGGGGGCCGAGGCCGAGCGCGCGGCTGGCGCCGGTCACCCGCAGGCTGTCTTCGGACGGTGTCCAGACCCAAAGTGCCGAGTCGGCCGCCGCCAGGGCCTCGATCGCCATCGAGGCATCCCAGGTCATCACTGGTTGCCGTGTACTCACGCGCCCGAAGAATCCTCATCCGACGTATTGGTGGCGTCACCCCCGTGCCGGTCATCGACACGTCCGAACAGAAGATGATCTGCCCAAGTGCCGTTAATTTTGAGATAAGCGCGCGCCCGGCCCTCCAGCTCGAAGCCCGCCTTTTCCAGCACGCGACGCGAGGCCGGGTTCCACGGGACGCAGGCCGCCTCGACACGGTGCAGCTTCAGGACATCAAAGGCGAAGGCCACGACGGTGCGGACCGCAGCTGTACAATGCCCCCTCCCCGCATGGGCATGGCCGATCCAGTAGCCCAGGGTACCGACCTCACTGACGCCCCGGCGGATGTTCGACAGTGTGATTGCGCCAACCAGATCACCGCCGGTGCCATCGAAGATGAAGAACGGCCAGGCATTGCCCATATCCATCTCCCGCCCGTAGAGCGCCAGTCGCCGCCGGAAGGCCGACCGTGTCAGATCATCCTCAGGCCAGGTGGGCTCAAACGGCACCAGATAGTCCCGCGACGTGGCCCGAAGCGCCGCCCAAGCCTCATAGTCAGCCGGCCGGGGCGGGCGCAGCAGCCCCGTCGCGGAGTGCAGGGTCGGTCCGGACCGCTCGCTGAGCCATTCCATAAGGGCCATTGCGGAGACCTAGCCCTTCAGGGCGCGGCCGAACAGAAGGCCGGCAGATAAACCGGAGCGAGGCCCGAGAACCGCTGTCGCGGCAAGGCTGGACTCAAGGCAGGCCTGGAGCGCGGCCTGCACGGCCGATCCATCCTGGGCCTCGATCATCCTGACCATGGCCTCGCTACCGGTCGGGTGACCGAAGATGAGTGTCTGGCTGGCCAGTCGCCCGGCTCGCGCTGCCGGACTTTCATCAGCCATGAAGATGCTGGCACGGGCGACCGCACGGCCGCGCTTCATCTCCTGATCCGTCGGCCCCTCTTCAGCGAGGGCCCGCACGGTCTCGCCGCACAGGCGCGCCAGATCTGCGGCCCGGTCCCCGGCCGATCCCGCATAGATGCCGAGCACCCCGCAATCGAGATAGCTCTCGTGCCAGGCGTCAATGGCATAGGCCAGTCCCCGCTCCTCGCGCGCTGTCTGGAACAGACGGGACGCCATCCCGCCACCGAGAATCTCCACGCCCAGCCGCAGCGCCGGGCGCAGCGGGTCCGCATGGCTGAGCCCCGGCAGAAGCAGAACCAGATTCGACTGTTCGATGCGGCGCGCCAGCCTCGCCTCTCCGCCCGTGAATCGCGCCGGTTCAATCTGAGCGTCCGAGGGTCGGCCCGCGTCCCCGAAATAGCGTTCAACCAGCCGCAACAGCCGGGCCTCGTCCACGGCACCCGACACCGCAACGACCAGGCGGTCGGGGCGATAGCGGGCTTCCCGGAAGGCCAGAAGCGCCGGGCGGTCCAGTGGCGCCAGGGCGTCCACTGTCCCCAGTATCGGTCGGCCCAGCGCCTGCCCGTCGAACGCGCGGGCCTGGGCCATTTCGAAGACATGGTCATCCGGCGTGTCGAAGGCCTCGGCGATCTCCTGGGCGACCACGTCCTTTTCGCGCTCGATTTCCTCCGGGTCGAAGACCGGATGGAGGATCAGATCCGAGATCACCTCCAGCGCGGTCTCCAGCCCGTCAGCCATGGCCCTGACTTCGAAGACGGTGCGCTCATAGCCGGTCGAGGCGTTGATCGACCCTCCGCCCGACTCGATCCGCTCGACGATCTCGCGCGCCGACAGGTCGCCGGCGCCCTTGAAGACCATGTGTTCGAGAAAATGCGACCAACCGGACTGTTCGGCCGTTTCCTGGCGAGCCCCGGTCGCAATCCCCACGCAGACCGCGACCGTCTGCAGTCCCGGGACAGGATCGCAGACGACACGGACGCCGTTCGGAAGGGTGTGCAGGCCGGGTGTCAGGACGTCAGCTTCCGGCGCAGGAGGGCGACATAGACTCCGATCAGAGCCAGCGCGAGACCGAACCAGGTCAGGGCATAGCCGAGATGGTTGTTGGAAAAGGCGGCAGGCGGCGCCGAGGGCCTGAGCGCCTGCCAGTCCGGCCAGGCGGAAGTCGTGGCGAACAGCACATAGGGACGCACACCGCCCTTTATGCCCAGAGCCCGGCTCATGGCCCCTGTATCCCGGGCGTAGAACCGATTGCCATCCGGGGCGGGTGCAAAGTCTCCGGGCGCCTGCACCTGCCGTACCTCAGCGATGATCCCGGTTCTCGACGACGTCTGCATCGGGGCTCTGTCATTGTCCGCCTGCGGGACGAAACCCAGGTCAACCAGCCAGCCGTCGCATTCGGAGATCAGACGCACGCCGGGCTCGCCATCCTGGATGGACTGCAGTTCGACGAAGGGGCGGTTCCCGAAATCACACGCGAGAACCGCTGAACGGAACTCGGGCACCGTCAGCTCGTCCAACGCCTCGAGGGGCAGAGCCGGCAGACCGGCAGCGGCTTCCGAGCGGCGGATCAGGTCCTGCTTCCAGTCCAGCCGCTGAAGCTGCCAGAAGCCGAGAGACAACAGCACAGCCAGAGTCAGAAGCGACGCTGCCGTCAGGCCCCAGGGAAAACGGGGGCGATCGTCACGCCCCCGCACCGGCAGAGAGGAGTTCGGCCGGTTGCCGGACGTCACCCGAAGATGACGTACACAAAGGCGAACAGGAACAGCCAGACCACATCCACGAAGTGCCAGTACCAGGCGGCAGCCTCGAAGCCGAAATGCTTCTGCGGCGACATCTGGCCCGCCATCAGCCGCAGCAGGCAGACCGCCAGGAACAGGGTCCCGATCAGCACGTGGAAGCCGTGGAAGCCGGTCGCCATGAAGAAGATGGAGCCATAGAGGCCCGAGTTCGCGGCCGCCTCGTTGAAGAACAGGTGGTCATGCAGGATGTGCTGGTACTCATAGACCTGCACGCCGGTGAACAGGACGCCGAGGAGCACGGTGATCATCAGACCCAGCTTGGCGCCCTTGCGATCACCGACCTGAAGGGCGTGGTGGGCCCAGGTCACGGTCGTGCCACTCAGCAGCAGGATCACGGTGTTGAGCAGGGGCAGTTGCCAGGCGTCGAGGGTCTCGATGCCCTTGGGCGGCCAGAGCGCGGTCCCGTCGGCATTGGTCCAGGCCGAGGCCGTGTCAGTCCAGAAGCTGATCGCCGGGATGTGGGCGCGCGCCTCGTTGTAGACGGACATTTCGAAGAACATCCAGAAGAAGGCCGCAAAGAACATCACCTCGGAGGCGATGAACAGCACCATGCCATACCGCAGTCCGATCGAAACGACCGGCGTATGGTCGCCCTGGCGGCTTTCCTTGATGACGTCGCTCCACCAGCCGAACATCGAATAGAGAACCCCGGCCAGTCCGGCGAAGAACAGCCACATGGTTCCGGCCTCGAGGCCGAAGACACCCTTCATCCAGGCAACAGCGCCAACCATCATCACGGTGACGGCGATCGAGGCGACCAGCGGCCACGGGCTGGGATTGACCAGATGATAGTCGTGATGAGGAGCGGCGTGCGCGTCAGCCATTCTGGGGTCTCTTGCTCTCGGATAGACTCGTGACTGGCCCTATAGCGCTCACGATCCCGTGGCGCCAGAGTTTGCCGTCACCGAAGCAGCGTCAAAATCCTTGGTCGGGTAAAAGGTATAGCTGAGCGTGATCTCGGTAACGCCCCGGCCTTCCCGGTCCGTAGCCAGCTCGGGTGCCACGAAATACTGGACCGGAAAGCGCATCGTCTCTCCGGGCGGGATGATCTGGCCGTCGAAACAGAAGCATTGCAGCTTCTGGAAATAGGCCCCGGCCCGCTCGGGCACGACGTTGTAGGCGGCTGTCGCGCCGATCGGCTGATCCGAGGTATTGGTCACCTCGAAATAGGCCATGCCTGTCTCGCCGATTCGCACCCGCTGTTGCAGTTGCTCAGCCTTGAAGGTCATCGGCAGGTTACGGACATTGGTATCGAACCGGACCAGCACCGTCTCGTCCAGCACGACATCGGGGGCCTTTTCGGCGATGCCGGGGGTGCCGCCAAAGCCTGTGACCTGGCAGAACAATTGATACAGGGGCACCGACGCAAAGGCAGCACCGGTCATCAGCATGACCACGCCGCCGCAGATCAGGGCGATCAGGTTCTTGCGGTTCATGAGGCCTCCTCAGTCGCGGGCTGGGCCGGTCGAACCGGGGCTTCCGCGACAGGGGCCGGCGCGGCGGCGTCGGCGATGTTCTGCTGGAGGCGCAGGAAGGTGGTCAGGAACACCAGCACCATGAAAGCCACCAGCCCCAACGCAATCCAGAGATTGCGACGCTTGCGGGCGGTCAGTTCTTCTTCGGTCAGGCGCATGAGGGGCACACCAGGGAGGATGCAGGCAG
Organism: uncultured Brevundimonas sp.; assembly: GCA_964395805.1. Lineage (GTDB taxonomy): Bacteria > Pseudomonadota > Alphaproteobacteria > Caulobacterales > Caulobacteraceae > Brevundimonas. The sequence goes on along the minus strand of CAYNDG010000003.1, from coordinate 1,598 downwards.
GTTCTCGATCAACAGGGCCAAGAAAAGCAGCATCAGGTACAGGATCGAATAGGCAAACAGGTTTCGTGCCGGTTTGGCGTCAATCCGCACATCATACAATGCGGCCTCTCGTCCCACGGCCGGACCGCCATGGGTGCGATCGGCCTCGGGCTGATCACCCGCACGGCTGCGCCACAGTCGAAAGGCCAGCAGCAGGAACAGGGCACCTCCGATCACCGAGACGGCCATATAGATGGGCCCGCCAAGGTCGGTGACACCCGGCAGGACGGCCACCGGAACCAGCACCAGACTGTACAGCAGGATCTGCAGACGCGTGGACTTCGCGCCCCGGGCGACAGGCATCATCGGAATCCCCGCCCGGGCATAGTCCCCGGCCGAATAGAGGGCCAGCGCCCAGCTGTGCGGCGGTGTCCACAGGAAGATGATCAGGAACAGCAGCCATGCCTGCCAGGGCGCGTCACCGGTCACGGCGGCCCAGCCGATGACCGGGGGGAATGCCCCGGCCGCCCCGCCGATCACAATGTTCTGGGGCGTACGGCGCTTCAACATCAGGGTATAGAAGCCAGCGTAATAGACGATGGTGAGCGCCAGCAGTCCGGCAGCGAACCAGTTGGTATTCAGGCCCAGCAGCATCACCGAGAACAGCGACAGGACCGCGCCATAGGCCAGGGCGTCGTTCTTCCTGACCCGACCGGCGGCGACCGGCCGCCCCCGGGTGCGCTTCATCAGGGCATCGGTCTCGCCCTCAAGCGCCATGTTGAGGGCCCCGGCAGCGCCGGCCCCCACCGCGATGCACAGTATGGCGATGGCGGCGACGATCGGGTTCATCTGCCCCGGCGCCACCAGCAGGCCGGTCACCGCAGTGAAGATCACCAGCGACATGACGCGCGGCTTCAGCAGCTGGAAATAGTCCCCGGGCTGGGCAGTCGACAGTCTGGGACGCGTGTCGGTCATGGGTGGGAAGACCGTGTGGTTCATTGAAAGATCAGGACCGTCCCCTCTTGCGGAAGGGACGGTCCCGGAGACTTCAGATCTGGCCGTCAGGCGCGGGGCGCCTTCCGGTCAGTGGTGCTTCTCGTCCTTGACCACCGGCAGTTCATTGAACTGGTGGTGCGGCGGCGGCGACGACAGGGTCCATTCCAGGGTGGTGGCGCCTTCGCCCCACGGATTGGCGACGCCCGGACGGCGACGGATGGCCGCCTCGATCAGCACGATCAGGAAGACCACGACGCCGACGACGGTGATCACATAGCCCCACGACGACACCTCGTTCCAGAAGGTGTAGGCCTCGGGATAGTCGATGTATCGGCGCGGCATGCCCTGCAGACCGAGGAAATGCTGCGGGAAGAAGATCACGTTCACGCCGACGAACATGATCCAGAAGTGCAGCGCCCCCAAGAACTCATTGTACTTCACGCCGAACATCTTCTCGAACCAGTAGTAGAAGCCCGCGAAGATGGCGAACACCGCACCGAGCGACAGCACATAGTGGAAGTGGGCGACGACGTAATAGGTGTCGTGGAAGCTGTAATCGATGCCGGCATTGGCCAGCACCACGCCGGTCACGCCGCCGACGGTGAACAGGAAGATGAAGCCGA
>CAYNDG010000002.1:0-30413 GCA_964395805.1 uncultured Brevundimonas sp. | reverse complement strand
AGGCCAGCAGCACATGCGGATTGCGCACATAGAAGGCGATGTCGCGCCGGTCCGGACCCTCGGATCGCAGGGCCTCGATCAGGGGCTCGGCGTCGGCAAAGGTCTGGGCGAACAGCAGTCGGCCCCAGCCCATGTCGAGCACAGCATCGGGTGTCATCTCGCGCTCGGCGCCGCCCACCATGGGCTTCAAGCCTTCATGGCGCATGCGCTTCAGGCGGTGCGGCGCCGCGCGCGGCTTTTGGCGGGGCGCGTCAGACGCCATGGGACTGCAGCCACATTTCCAGAACCGCGACCTGCCACAGCTCTGACCCGCGCAGGGGGGTGATGTGATCGCGCGGGTTTTCGAACAGGGTCTCGAGATACGGGCGCTGGAACAGGCCGCGCTCGCGCGCCGCCTGGCTGTTCAGGCTGTCGCGGACCATCTCGAGGTAGGGCCCGTCGATGTATTTGAGGGCGGGGACGGGGAAATAGCCCTTCTTGCGGTCGATCACCTCTGACGGCACCACCAGACGCGCGGCCTCCTTGAGCACGCCCTTGCCGCCCTGTGACAGCTTGTGTTCGGGTGGAATACGCCCGGCCAGCTCGACCAGTTCGTGGTCGAGGAAGGGCACGCGCGCCTCCAGCCCCCAGGCCATGGTCATATTGTCCACGCGCTTGACCGGGTCGTCGACCAGCATGACCTGGCTGTCGAGGCGCAGCGCCTTGTCGACGGCGGTCTCTGCGCCGGGAATGCCGAAATGAGCGCGGACCAATTCCAGGCTGGCGTCGGTGTCGGGCAGATAGTCCGGGTTGACCTGGGTGCGCAGGGTCGCATCGCTGCGATCGAAAAAGGCCCCGGCATAGGTCGCGACCGGATCGGTCGTATCCAGCATGGGCGGGTACCAGTGATAGCCGCCGAACACCTCATCGGCGCCCTGGCCCGACTGGACGACCTTGATGTGTTTCGCGACCTCCTGGCTGAGCAGGTAGAAGCCGACGTTGTCATAGCTGACCATGGGCTCGGACATGGCGCCGATGGTGCCGGGCAGGGACTGCATCAGCCGGTCGTGCGGCACGAAGATCTGGTGGTGGTCGGTGCCATAGTGGTTGGCGATCAGGTCAGAATAGACGAACTCGTCGCCCTTCTCCTGATTGGCCGCCTCAAAGCCGACCGAGAAGGTCTTGAGGTCGGTCTGGCCCAGCTCGGCCAGCAGGCCGACGACCAGGCTGGAGTCGACCCCGCCCGACAGCAACACTCCGACCGGCACATCGGCGACCATCCGCCGCTTCACGGCCACCCGCAGGGCATCCAGCACCTGATCGCGCCAGTCTTCGGCGGTCAGGTTCGCATCCTCGGCCCGGCGCACATTCTGCGGTGCCCAGTACAGGCGGTCGCGGGACGTGCCGTCGGCCTCGAAGATGCGCAGGGTTGCCGGCGGCAGTTTCCGCACGCCCTTCAGGATGGTGTGCGGCGGCGGTACGACCGCGTGGAAGGTCATATAGTGGTGCATGCCGACCGGATCGATTGACGTGTCCACGTCGCCGCCCGCCAGCAGCGCCGGCAGGCTGGAGGCAAAGCGCAACCGCTCGCCCTTTTCCGCCAGATACAGCGGCTTGATGCCGAACCGGTCGCGGCCCATCACCACGCGGCCGCTGTCGCGCTCGTGGATGACGAAGGCGAACATGCCGTGGAAGCGATCGACGCAGGCCTCGCCCCAGGCGTGCCAGGCCTTGAGGATCACCTCGCTGTCGCCGTCGGAAAAGAAGCGATAGCCCAGACCCTGCAGCTCGGCCCGCAACTCGGGGTAGTTGTAGATGCAGCCGTTGAAGACCATCATCAGGCCGAGGTCAGAATCGACCATAGGCTGCTGGGCCTTGTCGCTGAGGTCGATGATCTTCAGTCGCCTGTGGCCAAAGGCGACCGGGCCGCGCGCCACCACCCCGCTGCCGTCCGGCCCGCGCGGGGCCAGCGCCCCGGTCATCCGTTCTACAGCGGCGATGTCGGCCGTCTGCCCATTGAAATTGATCTCGCCACTCAGGCCACACATGCGCTGGTTCAGACCTCGCTTGTCAGTTGGAAAAGGGCGCGCCTGTGCCGCGCACGCCCAGGCTCAACCACTGTGACCGGAAACCGTTCCGCCTCCGCCTGGCCGGCGCGGTCTTCTCCGCGCCCGGGCGGCGACCGCCATGACTACGGCGCGCAGACGCTGAAAGTGTGATCGAAGAGGCACGCCCGGTCGTCGTCTGTGGCGCTTCAGTGGCGTAAGCCGAGGGGCGCCGGAACAATCCCGGCGATCGGGCGCTTGGCTCCCCTGAACCACTCGTCAGCACGGGGCCGCAATGGCCATTGCATATTGCGGGCCGCCGCCGGCCCCGAATGAGATCGCCGCGAGCTTCAACCTCGATCCGGTGCTGATGATTGCCCTGGCGGCTCTTGGGTTTGCCTTTCGAAGGCGTCCGGCAGGGCTCGCCGCGACGGCCGTGCTGTTCGTCGCTTTCGTATCGCCCTTGTGTGCGCTGTCATCAGCGCTGTTTGCCGCCCGGTCCGCGCATCATCTGATCGTCGTGGCCGTGGCGGCGCCTCTTGTGGCTGCGGCCCTGCCCGGCTGGCGGGCCGGCTCTTCATGGCTCTGGTTGTTGCTTTCGGGGGGCGTGCTGGGACTTTGGCATCTGCCGAGTGCCTACGAAGCGGCTCTGACCAGCGTGTCGGTCTACTGGGTCATGCAACTGGCCCTGCTGGGTTCGGCCGTTGGTCTGTGGCGATCGATCTTCGACCGCGGGCAGACATTGGCGTTTCAGGCGCTGATTCTCATCCTGGCCTTCGCCCAGATGGGGTTGCTTGGCGCCATCCTGACGTTCGCGCCCGAGCCCCTGTATGCGGCGCACGCAACGGCACCCCTGTTCTGGGGCATGACGCCAATCGACGATCAAAGACTGGGCGGTCTCATCATGTGGGTCGCCGCGATCATTCCCTATGCGACGCTCGGCGCCCTGCTACTCCGGCGGGAGTGGGTCCGTCTGATCGAGGGTCAGGGGGCCCTGACGACATGATCGACTGGATCGCCCCAACTGTGCCCCTGTTCAAGGCCGCCCACGTCGTCGGGCTGATTGTCTGGGTCGGGGGCCTGCTGACCCTGCCGCTCATGTTGGCCCGGCATGATCCTGCGGTGGGCACGGAGGACTATCGCGTCATCCGGCAGGGATCGCACCTGACCTACACCATGGTGGTCACTCCGGCAGCTGTCACGGCCGTTATCGCGGGAACCTGGCTGGTCTTCATGCGCGAGGTGTTCACGCCTTGGATGTTTGCCAAACTGGCTGTTGTCGCGGTTCTGGTGGCGGCGCACGTCTGGATTGGCCATCTTGTGGTCAAGGTCGGCGAGGAGCCCGAGACCCACAAACCCCCGTCGCCGCTCCTGCCCGTGATGACGGTCACGGTTCCCGCCCTGATCATCCTGACGCTCGTTCTGGCCAAGCCGGACCTGAGCGGCCTGACCTTCCCGGACTGGGCGTACCAGCCCCTCGGCGTTCATTTGCCCGTTGAAGTCCCCAGCCGATAATCAAACACAAGCTTTCCACCATGCCAGCCCGTGAACGCGACCATCACCACCGACAGGGCCGACAGGAGCAGTCCGTACGGCAGCACGGCCGTCTCATAGCCGTAAAGCCGATAGCCCCAGTTCGCCCCGAGCAGGGCCAGCAGGGTCACGGCTATGACAAAATGGGTCCAGGCCGGGGCACGGGCGCGAATGCCCGGCACCAGCAGAAGCTCTGCAGTGCCCGAAACCCCCGCGAGCATGCCGAACAGAAAGCCCGAGCCGACGGCCCACAGAGCCGCCCGTGCCCAGAACACGTCGCCCGTCCACCAGTAGAGGAGGTCCGCTCCAAAGGTGCAGAAGGTCAACGCCACGGGGAAGGCCACGCTCATGGCGTGGATGGGGTGCCCCAGCACCGCGATCCGGGACTCGGTCTGCCCATAGCCGGGTACGGCGGCAATCGGATCGATCAGCCGCTCGGCTTCGTCTTCCCTGGTCTCCGACGACATGCCTCTCTCTTTCGTACTGCTGTGCCTGGAGGCGTAACGGTGGCGCTCGCGGGCGGTTGCAAGGGCCCCCTCTCGACCGTTGCACCGGCCGGCCCGGCGGCGGGCATCATCGCCGACCTCTGGTGGGTAATGCTGATTGGCTCAATCCTGATCTTTGGACTTGTCATGGGGCTGGTCGCCCTCGCGTTCGTGCGTCGAGCCCGTGCCGCAGGGACTCGCCTCGGTCCGCGGGTCTGGATCATTGGACTTGGGATTGTCTTCCCGGTCGGTGTCCTCATGGCGCTACTGGCGTATGGCCTGCTGGTGGGGGAGCGTCTCCTGCCCCGCCCTGATCCCGATGTCGTTCAGGTCCGCGCCGAGGCGCGGCGTTTCGCCTGGACGTTTGCCTATGCGGACAGGCCCGATCTGACGACCGAGGGCGTGCTGCACATTCCGGCCGGTCAGGCCGTGGACGTGTCTGTGACGACGGCGGATGTGGTGCACAGCTTCTGGGTCCCACGCCTCGCCGGCAAGATCGACGCTATCCCTGGCCATGAGAATGTACTGCGCATCACGGCAGACCGGCCGGGCGTCTACGCCGGCGTCAGCGCCGAGTTCAGCGGCCCGGGCTATGATGGATTCACTTTCCGGGTTGTGGCTCACGACCCGCAGGGCTGGCGCCGGTTCCTGGCAGGAGATGCTCCATGAACACGCTCACCCGCCATCGCCGGCTGACCGCTATCTGGGCTTCGGCTCCCGGCTGGCGCGGCCTGTTCAGCACGGTCAACCACACCGACCTCGGTCGAATGTTTCTGGCCACATCCTTCTTCTTTTTCCTTGTTGCCGGCGTTCTCGCCATGCTGATCCGCGCCCAGCTGGCGACGCCGCATTCGGCCTTTGCCGGCCCGGAGATCTACAATCAGATCTTCACCATGCACGGGACCATCATGATGTTCCTGTTCGCGATTCCGACGTTTGAGGGGCTCGCGATCTATCTGCTTCCGAAGCTTCTCGGCACCCGCGACCTCGCCTTTCCCCGCCTGACGGCCTACGGCTTCTGGTGTTACGTGTTCGGCGGCACGATGATGCTCGGCTCGCTGCTCCTCGGCGTGGCGCCGGACGGCGGATGGTTCATGTATCCGCCCCTCACGGGCCGGATCTATTCGCCCGGCATCAACACCGACGTCTGGCTGATCGGCATCACATTCGTCGAGATCTCCGCGATCGCGGCGGCGGTCGAGATCACGGTCTCGATCCTGAAGTACCGTGCCCCGGGCATGTCGCTGGACAAGATGCCGATCTTCGCCTGGTACGCCCTGGTGACCGCCCTGATGATCCTGACCGGCTTCCCGCCGCTGATCCTCGGCTCGATCCTGCTGGAGCTTGAGCGGGCGTTCGGCCTGCCCTTCTTTCAGGCTGAGCTGGGCGGCGACAGCCTGTTATGGCAGCACCTGTTCTGGCTGTTCGGTCACCCGGAGGTCTACATCATCTTCCTGCCGGCGGCCGGTGTAATCTCCACCATCCTGCCGGTCATGTGCCGGACGACCCTGCTGGGCTACGGCTGGATCGTGGCCTCGGCGGTGGCCCTGGCCTTCCTGTCCTTCGGCCTGTGGGTCCACCACATGTTCACGACGGGCATCCCCCACATGAGCCTGGCCTTCTTCTCGGCCGCCTCGACCCTCGTGGCTGTGCCGACAGCGGTACAGATCTTCGCCTGGATCGGCACCATGTGGCGGGGGCGGCCGACCCTGCGCATGCCGATGCTGCATCTGCTGGGGTTCTTCGTGACCTTCGTGATCGGCGGTCTGACGGGAGTCATGGTGGCTGTCGTCCCGTTCGATTGGCAGGCGCATGACACCGCCTTCGTGACCGCCCACCTTCACTATGTGCTGTTCGGCGGGTTCGTGTTCCCGATCCTCGCGGGGCTCTACTACTGGCTTCCTCACGTCAGCGGGCGAAAGCGGTTCTTTCGTCTCGGCGAGCTGGCCTTCGCGCTCGTCTTCGTCGGCTTTCACGTGACCTTCCTCGCCATGCACTGGGTGGGGTTGATGGGCCAGAGAAGGCGGATATCGACCTATGCCCCCGAGGACGGCTGGACGACGATCAACCTGATCTCCTCGATCGGTTCTTTCGTGCTGGCGGTCGGCATTGCCATGGTCATCCTCGACCTCGTGCTGCATGCCCTCGCGGCCCGGCGCTCGCGACGGAATCCGTGGCGCGCCGAGACTCTGGAATGGGCGATGATGACGCCGCCGCCGGCCTATAACTTTGCCAGCCTCCCCGAGGTCGCCAGCCGCCGGCCGCTGGAGTCCGAGCCCGACCTGGCGCTGCGCCTTGCGCGCGGCGAGGGCTATCTGGGGAACCCCCGCAATGGCTGGCGCGAGACGGTGATGGTCGAGAGTGCGACTGGCCGTCCCGAAGCCCAGGTCATCTATCCGGCCAACACGCGGTTGCCGATTTTCATGGCCGCTGTGACCGGTGCCTTCTTCCTGTCGCTGCTCCTGAAGGTCTACTGGATCACGCCGGTTGCCGTCATCGGGGTCGCGGTCTGCGCCTGGCTCTGGGCGTGGACGAACGGTCGCAAGTCCGACCTGCCGGACCTGGACATCGGGCATGGGGTCCATGTGCCCAACGCCGGACAGGTCGAGCGGCCGCCTGGTTGGTGGGGCTCGGTGCTTCTGCTGACAGCCGATGCGACGTTCATGGGGTCGCTGATCTTCGGGTTTGCCTTCCTGTGGACGGTCGCCCCTGCGTGGCCGCCCCCCGAGTGGTTCGCGCCCTCGGTCATGGAGGTGGCCCTCGGGGTAACGGGCGCCGGCCTCGCTGTTCTGGCGCTGCGACGCGCCCGCATCGTGAATGACGCGGCGCGTGCCTCACCGGTCCGGGCGCTGGCAGTCTGCGGCGCGGGCGTTCTGGGGGCCGCCCTGGCGATGGTGGCGGTGATGGTCCGCGCGCCGGATCCCACCGGGCACGCCTATGGCGCGACCGTACTTGTGCTGGGGGGCTATGGCCTGTTCCACGCCGTCGTGGCGGGCCTGATGGTGGTCTTCGCCATCCTGCGGGCCAGGCGTGGCTATGTCGGCCCCAACCGGCGGGTCGAGCTCATCGTGGCGGACGTCTGGGTGCGTTACATGGCGCTGACCACAGGGCTGGTCCTCCTGCTGACGCACGGCGCGGGATTTCTGACATGAAGGACCTTGCCCGCATTCTTGTGGCACCGCTTGTGTGGCTGGCCAGTTTCAGCGCCGTCTACGGCCTGCACGGGCTGATCTGCGGACACGGACTGAGCGGCTCCATCGGAGGCCTCAGTGTGGCCCGGGTTCTGCTGGCGGGAGCCTATATCCTCGCCGTGGCCGTACAGGTTGTGATCGTCTGGGCGCTTCATCGCTCCCCGCTCGCGGCCACCGGAAACTTCGCCGCCCTCGCCAGCCGGACGACCGCCTGGACCGGGCTTGCGGCCGCAATCTGGACGCTGCTGCCGACGGTGACGATGAGCCCCTGCCTCTGACAGGACGTCCCGGAGGCCGCCGGGGTTGCCGCCAGTTCAACGACAGCACGTCTCCCCATCGTCGCAGACGGTGTGCTGACGGCCATCCGCACGGCTGGACAGGGCTGCCATGCAACCAAAACAGGTCCGCAACGTAAACAGTGAGCGCTGGTACTCGACAGAGACGCGGCAGCACCATCCCTGAAGGAGACCCGATCATGGCGGCTGAGACTGCAGATCAGAACCCTGTCGTGCGCCGGGGCTGGCGATGGCTCTATCTCGGTCTTGCGACCCTGACCGGGGTGCTCGGACTGGCCATGTCTGTACTGGGCGCCTGGCTGGTCACACTGGGCGGGTCCTTCTACTATCTCCTGGCGGGCCTGCTGTTGCTGGCGGGAGCGATACTCGCCTGGATGCACCGCGACCGCGCGTCGCTGGCGCTGTTCGCCATTGCGCTGTTTCTGACGATTGTCTGGTCACTGGTCGAGATTGCCGGAAAGGGCTGGCTGCCGGCATGGGGATTCGACCTTGCGGGCCGCGTCGGGCTCCTTGCAGCACTCGTGGTCGCCGTCGGGCTGGCGTGGCTGATGTGGCGCACCCCGCCGCGCTCGACGCCGCGTCGCGCGGCCCTGGCCGGTGTCGTCGGCGCATTGGCGGGCCTTGCCGTTGTGCTGTTCGTGAGCTGGGAGCGGGTCGAGGCGCCCGGCCAGGCGGGTGTTGCCATGGTCGGCCTATCGCCGGGCACCGATCAGGAGGCCGGATCGGACTGGCTCGCCTATGGTGGGACCAACGGGGGACGGCGCTATTCTTCTCTGGCCCAGATTTCGACCGCCAATGTGGGCGAGCTTGAAGAGGCCTGGACATTTCAGAGCGGCGACCTGAACCCCAGTGAAGGCCGCGTCTTCTATTCGTCGCAGAACACCCCGATCAAGGCCGGGGACCTCCTCTACACCTGCACCCCGACCAACAAGGTGTTCGCACTGGACCCGGGGACCGGCGAGGTGCGCTGGAGCCATGACCCCAAGGTTCCGGCCAGCACGATGGAATCCCTTTTTACCGCCGCCTGCCGCGCGGTCGGCTATTTCGATGACGGCGCGGCCGCGGGTCGGCCCGAGGCCATCGCGCGGATGCCGTCCGTTCCCGGTGTGATCGGCCCGGTCCCCCGCGGCGGGAGCCAGTGCCACCGCCGGGTCTTCGTCGCGACAGCAGACGGCCGCCTTATCGCACTGGATGCGGTCGGCGGATTCCTGTGTCGGGAGTTCGGCGAGGGCGGAGTCGTCGACATGACGGACGGCATGGGGCTGCGCGAGACAGGTTTCGCCTCCAACACGTCGGGCGCGACCGTCGTCGGCGACCTTCTCATCCTCGGCCAGCAGGTCAGCGACAATCAGCGGCGGGACGCCCCGTCCGGCGTGGTGCGCGCCTATGACGCCCGAACCGGCGAGCTGCGCTGGGCATGGGATGCACTGCGGCCCGACGCCCGGGCGGCGCTGGCCCCCGGAGAGGTGTATCCCCGTGGCACACCCAACGTCTGGAACATCATTTCGGCTGATGAGGGGCTCGGCCTGGCGTTCCTCGCCACCGGCAACGCCGCAGCCGACCAGTGGGGCGGCAACCGCACGGCAGAGGAGGACCGCTTCACCGACGCCGTCGTCGCCGTCGATCTCGAGACCGGCGCCACGCGATGGGTCTATACGACCGTGACCCACGACCTGTGGGATTATGACCTCGGGGCCCAGCCCATGCTGGTTGATGTGACGATCAACGGCGCGCCACGCCGGGCGATCATGCAGGCCAGCAAGACCGGCAATCTGTTTCTGCTCGATGCCGCTACCGGCGAGCTGCTGCGCCCCGTCGAGCAGCGACCGGCGCCGCAAGGCGCTGCGCCAGGCGACTGGGTGGCCCCGACACAGCCCCAGTCGGTGTTCTTTCCCAATATCGGCGGCGTTCCGGGCCGCGAGCCCGAGCGCATCGATGCGCGCCATGCCTTCGGTCTGACGCCAATCGATGGGGCCCTGTGCCGGATCAGCTTCCACCGCCTGCGCTATGAGGGCATGTTCACCCCGCCCACGCCGGACAAGCCGGGAATGTTGCTGTTCCCCGGCACGGTTGGCGGGATGAACTGGGGTGGGCTCGGCTATGATCCCGAGCGGCGTCTGATCATCGCCAACAATTCGCGCCTTCCGAACCTCGTGGTCCTGCACCCCCGTGACGAGGTCGAGGACAAGGCCGTCGGCTCGGGTGGCGCCCGGCCCGACCAGGCTGTCGCACCCCACTCGGGGACCCCCTACGGCGTCACCCGACCGATCTGGTGGTCGGCACTCAAGGTGCCGTGCATCTCGCCCCCGTGGGGCTATATCACGGCGATCAGCATCGATTCCGGCGAAGTGGTCTGGTCCAGGCCGCTGGGCACGGGGTTCGACACCGGCCCGCTCGGCCTGCCGACCTTCCTGAAGATTACCACGGGAACGCCCAATCTTGGCGGCCCGCTGGTGACTGCCGGCGGTCTGACCTTCATCGGCGCGGCACAGGACAATTTCCTGCGGGCGTTTGAGACGGCGACCGGGAAACTGGTCTGGGAGGCCCGCCTTCCCGCTGGTCCACAAGCAGGGCCCATGACCTATGAGCATGAGGGCCGGCAATATGTGGCCATCACGGCGACGGGTCATGCGCGGTTTGAGACCACCCCCGGCGATTACCTCAAGGTCTACGCGCTCCCCGGCTAGATCGCGCACAGGGCCAAACTGACTGCGGTCCCCCGGGGGACTGGCAGTCCAACCTCAAGGCGTCTCCAGAAGATGAGGCCCGGACGCACTTCCGGACGGAGGAAGAACAGACACGGCGCCTCCCGACCTGCGCGATCGTTTCGGGCACTGTGCAGCCCGGAACCGACTGTGTGCCGGGCCGCCAGGGGTGCGTCGACTGTTTGGCGACCGCGAACGGTCGGCTTCCAACGCCCCGGGGCATTCGGTAGACAAGGATGTGCGAAAAGCGGATCAGATCTACAGCGTTGACGACTTCAGAGCACTGGCGCGCCGTCGCCTGCCGCGTCCGATCTTTGATTACCTTGACGGCGGCGCCGACGTGGAATGGACTCTGGCGCGCAACGTCGACGGTTTCGCGGATTATGAGATTATCCCTGACGTCCTGACGGATGTGTCCTCGATCCGGACCGCGACGACCATATTCGGTCAGCCTGCCGCCTGTCCGCTCATGCTTTCCGCGACGGGCCTGACCCGGATGTTCCATAGTTCTGCCGAGCCGGCGGTGGCCCGGGCCGCCGCAGCTGAGGGCATTCCCTACTGTCTGTCCACCATGGGCACGACGCGGCTGGAGGATCTGGCAGCGGCGGTTCCTGTGCCCATGCTGTTCCAGATTTATGTGTTCAAGGATCGCGGGCTGACGCGGGAGTTCGTCTCCCGATGTCGTGACGCCGGATACGCCGGGCTTTGCCTGACAGTAGACACGCCGGTCGCCGGCAATCGACTGCGGGATCGCCGGAGCGGTCTGTCGTTTCCACCGCGGCTGACGGCGCGCTCCCTTCTCGATTTCGCCCTGCATCCCGGCTGGTCGATACCGGCGCTGACCGGAGCCAGGTTCGATCTGGCCAACGTCAGCCACAGGACCGAAGCCCTGGCAACAAGCCCGATGAGCCTGTTCGACTTCATCGGCCGTCAGTTTGATCCTGGCCTGACCTGGCGCGATGTCGAATGGCTCGCCTCCGAGTGGAACGGACCTCTTGCGATCAAGGGGCTGATGACGCCGGAGGACGCGACACGCGCCATCCGTTCAGGAGCGAGCGGCGTGATCCTCTCGAACCACGGGGGTCGTCAGCTGGATGGCGCGCCGGCCCCGATCGACCAGGTCGCCCCCGTGAGAGACGCGCTGGGTGACGGGCCCGATGTCATCTGTGACGGGGGTGTTCGACGCGGCTCGGACATCGTCAAGGCCCTTGCCCTGGGCGCGACCGCCTGTTCGATCGGCCGGCCGTATCTCTATGGGCTGGCGGCAAGGGGCGAGGCGGGTGTCGCTCGAACGCTAAGGATCCTGCGTGATGAACTCGAACGCACACTGGCGCTGGCAGGCGTACCTGACATCCAGACCCTGGCGAGACGCCACATAAGGCACAGACCGCAGTAGCGGCGCAGTACGCGCCGGGCAAAGGTCAGGAAAGACCCTGGCCCGCCATGCCGGAGGAGGCGAGCATGTCACCGATGGCGCGGTCGAAATGCTCATCCATGGCCCTCCGTGCTGCCTCAGCATCGCGGCGCAACACGGTCTCCGCCATCTCGAGGTGTTTGGCGATGATGGCGGCGTGCTCGGCGTCGGTACGACGCGTGCGCCAGGCTGCCGGGACAGCGGATTCCAGCAGCGGCTCGAAGGCGCCGATGATCTTGGCCATCAGGGCATTGCGACTGGCCGCGGCGATCGCCTTGTGCATGGCGATGTCGGCCTCGATCAGGGCCGGTGAGCCGCGCTCGGCGTCGGCCATCGCCCGGGCCAGATCCCGGATGCGCAGGGCTTCGTCGTCTGAACGGCGCACGGCGGCCAGGGCGATGGTCTCGGTCTCCAGACAGCGACGGGTTTCCCAGACCTGCTGGACGGTGATCTGTTCGGTGCGGACCGCGTGATCCAGCGAGATCGACAGGGTCTGGCTGGAGAGGGCGCTGACCCGGGGTCTCCGCCCGTTCGCGGTATCGATGATGTTGAGGGCGGCCAGCGCGCCGAAGGCTTCGCGCACGACCGGGCGGCTGACACCCAGTCGCTCGCCAAAGGCCGCCTCGCTCGGCAACTGGTCACCGACCTTGAGCTGTCCCTTGCCGATATAGTCGGCGACCTGGCGCATAACGTACTGGACGCGGGTTTCGTCAGGGCGGCAGTCGGCGAGCATGGTCGGGGCAACCGGAACGGATGGGAAGATCAGGTTATCACAGTCCTGAAAGCCGCCGCTAGGCAGCAGTAAGGGCCAGCTGGCCGCCTGCGCGGCGATAGTCGCTGGGGCACAGGCCGTAGCGGCGCGTGAAGGCCCGCGCAAAGCTGGCATTGTTGAGATAGCCGGCGTCGTAGCCGACCACCGATACCGGCCGGTCGCTGGACGTAAGAGCGCTGGCGGCGCGCGACAGGCGCTGATCGGCCAGACAGTCAGCCACGCTCTGGCCAAACACCTCGCGAAACCCTTGCGTCAGTTTCGTGCGGTTCAAGCCCGCGATCCGGGCGATCTGGTCGAGGGTGAGCTTTTCGTCGAACCGGTCCGTGATAAGGCGGCGGGCCGCGATCAAACGCTCCATCTCGGCGCGGCTCAGTCCGGCCGATGGGCAGCAGGGCACCAGTTCCCCCCGTTCGGCGGCCTCAAGGATCTCACACAGCAGTTCCTGGCACTTGGCGCGTCGGTACATGTCGCGCGCCGCGCCCTGGATAGCAGGCGCCGCCGCCGCAGTCGCCAGAGCCGCCAGAGCGTCTCCCAGATAGAAGTCGCCTTCACCCGCTCCGGCCAGGACGTCACCAAATGGTCCGGCACCCACGAAGGTCACAGTCAGGGATGTCGTGCTGTCGGTGACACCCACCAGGTCGGACACAGTGCCCAGATACAGCATCGCCTGGGCGCCCCGACGTCCGGAACCCTGCCAATCCAGAGTGCAGCGCATCACGCGCACATCTGCTGCCTCGTTCAGGGGAGGGCGGCCGCCGCGCCCGATAACGACCCGCAGGCCGGGCTCCAGCGTCAGATTAAGGGGCGCCACATTCATGGGCATCTCCTGTCGTTTCCATGCGGCGTCGATCGTCAAGCGCCTCCGTCCACTGCTGGACTGTAGCCTGTCATATAGGTTTTGCAATACCTGTATGATAGGTGAGCCGCAGGGAGCCCGCGCAGCTTTCGTGCGGGTCAGCACAATCACAACTCCCCGCTCCGGGGCACGGGGGGTTAGGGTGGAGGCGAACGGAGGACACACCCATGGCTGAACCGATCATCCGGCTGGCTGAAGGCGCGGTGAGGGGGTTGCGCAGTGCTGGCGTTTTGCGCTTTCGCGGTGTGCCCTATGCGGCCGGGCCCGTGGGCGACCGGCGGTTTCGCCTGCCGGAGCCGTGCCCCGGCTGGACCGGTGTGCGCGATGCAACAGCGCCCGGGCCCAACGCCCCCCATGAAGTGAAGGCTTTTCCGGGACTGGACGTCGCCCCCCTGATCGGCACGGGCTGGGTCAAGGGCGATGACTATCTCAACGCCGACATCTGGCTGCCGGACGATGACCGGACCGGCCGACCGATCATGGTGTTTATCCATGGAGGCGCCTTCGTCCTGGGATCCAGTGTCGCGCCGGTGCAGGACGGCACTGCCTTTGCGCGCGACGGGGTGGTGCTGGTGTCCATCACCTATCGTCTCGGGATCGAGGGCTTTCTGCCGGTCGAGGGCGCGCCCTGCAATCTCGGCCTTCATGATCAGATCGCTGCCTTGAAATGGGTCCGGACCAATGCAGAGGCACTGGGCGGGGATGCTGACAACATCACGGTTTTTGGCGAGTCGGCCGGGGCAATGTCGGTCGCCAGTCTGGTGGCCTCTCCGTTGGCGCAGGGTCTGTTCCGTCGTGCCATCATCCAGAGTGGTCATGGCTCAATGGTGCG
Source organism: uncultured Brevundimonas sp. (assembly GCA_964395805.1). Lineage (GTDB taxonomy): Bacteria > Pseudomonadota > Alphaproteobacteria > Caulobacterales > Caulobacteraceae > Brevundimonas. Next base: position 16,305 of record CAYNDG010000002.1, on the reverse strand, counting down.
TCCGGTGCCGGTCGCACGGCGCCTGACAAACAGGATTGCGAGAATGCTGAAGGTTGTGCCCGACGCCGACGGGTTCCGCAGCACTCGCATTGAGGACGGCCTGAAGGCTCTGGAGAAGGTCATGTTGCCGACGACCCGCATCGACCTGCGGGACGATCAGGGGCGCGAGCCGGCCTATGGGCTCAGTAAGTTCCTGCCGGTGTTCGGTGACGAGGTTTTGCCCGAGCGCCCGCTCGAAGCCCTCAGAAAGGGCGTCGGACGCGACATCGACGTGCTGATCGGCACCAACCGCGAGGAGATGAACCTCTACTTCGTTCCGACCGGTGTACGGGCCAAACTGTCAGGGTGGCTGGCGCGGCTGGTGCTGGGCCGCGTGGAGCGCAAATCCGGAAAGATCCTGAAAGCCTACCGGCAAAAAGGCGAAGGCGCTGGATGGACCTTTACCCGGGCCCTGAGCGATCTGGTGTTCCGCTATCCGGCCCGACAGTTTGCCGCTGCACATGCGGGTCGCACCCATGTCTATGAAATGGAGTGGCATTCTCCGGCTTCGGGCGGCGAATTGGGTGCCTGCCACGGGATTGAGTTGCCGTTCGTGTTTGACACCCTGGCGTCGACAACCGGCCCGGAGGGTTTGACGGGACAAGCTCCGCCCCAGGCTCTGGCCGACCGGGTGCACGGCCTGTGGGTTCAGTATGCCAGGACCGGCGACCTGCCCTGGTGCGAGTACTCTGCCGGCGATCCGCAGGTCTATGCCCTGGAAGCTGGCGAAGCCCGCGCTGAGCCGCCCATGCCCTGCGCCGCCATCGTGACCTGAGGCCGAGATGTATCTGGACAAGCTGAAACTGACCGACCGGGTCGCAGTGGTCACGGGCGGGGCCGGGGCGGGGGGCATCGGTCTGGCTACCGTCGAGGCTCTGGCCGAGGCGGGGGCCCATGTTGTCATCGCCGATCTGGACGAGCCTGTGATCCAGACCGCCCGGTCGGACCTGAGCGCCAGGGGATACGATACCGACGGCATCGTGATGGACGTTACCGAGCGCGCCCGGGTTGAAGCTGTCGCCAACGACATCGTCGCGCGTCACGGACGGATCGATATCCTCATCAACAATGCCGGGATCGCGCTCAGCGAGATCGCCGCCGAGGATATGGAAGAGGACCGCTGGAAGAAGGTGCTGGACGTCAACCTGAACGGCACCTTCTGGTGTGCCCAGGCGTTCGGGCGACACATGCTGGACAGGAGGCAGGGCGCCATCGTCAATGTCGGATCCATGAGTGGTTTCATCGTCAACCGACCCCAGGGGCAGGCGCACTACAATGCGTCCAAGGCGGCCGTCCACCACCTGACACGCTCACTGGCGGCCGAATGGGGCGGTCGCGGCGTTCGGGTCAATGCGGTGGCTCCGACCTATATCGAAACGCCGCTCAATGCCTTTGCAGACCGGGAGGCGCCGATGTTCAAGCGCTGGATCGACTCGACCCCCATGGGCCGCCTGGGCGAGCCGCACGAAGTGGCCTCGGTCATCGCTTTTCTGGCCTCCGACGCTGCCAGCCTGATGACCGGAGCGGTCGTGCTGACCGATGGTGGATATGTCTGCTGGTGAGCGCCCGGTCGCCGGCATCGAGCTGGGCGGGACCAAATGCATCGCTGTGCTGGGCACGGGTCCGGACGACATCCACGATACCGTGCGGATCCCGACCGCGACCCCGGAGGAAACCCTCACCCGGTTGGTCGATGTGCTGGACGGGTGGGCCCGTGGGCCCGGGATTGCGGGCGTCGGTGTCGCCAGCTTTGGTCCCCTGCAACTCGACCCCGAGGCCCCGGACCATGGGCAGATCGTGCGCACGCCCAAGCCCGGCTGGAGCGGCGCGGACCTGACCCGGCTGGCGATCCGGGACCGGCCCTTCGTCCTCGACACGGACGTCACAGGAGCGGCTCTGGCCGAGGCTCGCTGGGGTCGGTCGCAGGGTCTGACCAGCCACATCTACATCACGGTCGGGACGGGTGTCGGTGTCGGCATCATCATCAACGGATGCCCGGTCGGGGGGCTGGGCCATGCCGAAGCGGGCCATCTGCGCATCGGACGGCTGGCGGGCGACAGCTGGCCGGGCGCCTGCCCCTGGCACGGGGACTGTGTCGAGGGTCTCGCCAGCGGATCGGCGCTGGCCGCGCGGTCGGGTCATTCGGCTGAAGCCCTGTCAGAGACCGATCCCGTCTGGGACGTTGTCGTGCACGCGCTGGCGGGCCTGATGCACAATCTGGTGCTGACCGCGACGCCGCAGCGCATCCTGATTGGCGGCGGGGTGGTCACGGGCAAGCCCTGGTTGCTGGCGCGGCTCAGGGATGCGCTGTCTGAGGGCCTGGCCGGCTATGCCCATGCCGCCAGGCTGGATATGACGCAGTTTCTGCAGGCACCCGGGCTGGGCGACCGGGCCGGCCCGATGGGGGCCCTCGCCCTGGCGCTGCAGGGTCGGGACAAGGTTTCGTGCCGATCGGCACAATGACCAACCTTTCATACAGGTTGGATTTGCCTTAGCCCTTGGGGCAATCGCTACCGGACTTATCCGGAGCACTCCGAGGGGGGACAAGCCATGCGCTACATCACAATTCTCGCCACCAGTGTTGCCACGCTCGCGCTCAGCGCCGGCGCGACCTTCGCCCAGCAGGCCCCGGCCTCGGACCCTGCTGCCACCCAGGTCGACGAAATCATTGTCACAGCCCGCAAGCGTGAAGAGCGTCTGGCCGATGTGCCGGTCGCCGTTACCGCCGTAACCTCGGAGACGCTGGAGCGCCGTCAACTGACCTCGGTCCGCGACGTCGCCATGGTGACGCCGGGCCTGAACATAAACTCGGACGCTGCCGGACGCGGCTTCCTGTCGATCCGGGGGATCGGCACGACGCTGCTGGACACGGTTCAGCCCGGCGTCGGCATCTTTGTCGACGGCGTCTATCAAGCCAACACCTCCTATCTGAACAGCCCGACCCTGGCCGTCGAACAGATCGAGGTGCTGCGGGGGCCGCAATCGACGCTGTTCGGCCAGAACACCCTGGGTGGGGCCATAAACGTCACCACAAAACAGCCGACCAACACGCCCGAAGGCCGCGTGACCGCCACCTTTGCGGGGCCGGACAACTATTACATCTTCGGCGCGACGGCTTCGGGGCCCCTGATCGAGGACGCGCTTTATGCGCGCGTCTCCGTCGGCACCCAGGGGCGCGAAGGGTTCATCGAGAACAGTCTGCTCGGCTATGAGGATGCCAACCGTCTTGAACAGAGTACGGTGCGGGGCGCCCTGCGTTGGCTGGCCCCGGGCAACGCCGTCATCACCGTCAATGCGTTTGCAGATTCCGTGGATGGTACGGCGCCGCTCTATGCCGTGACCACCGGTCCGACGGACTATGTCGATGATGCCCGGACCAATGTGCGCAGCATTGCCGAGTACGACTACACCGGTATCAACGGAAAGCTGGAGCTGCCGCTGGGTGAGGCGACAGATCTCACGGCCATCGTCTCCTATGACCGCCGCGACAACGACATTTCGTCGGACGGCGACTTCCAGCCGCTGGACCTGATCCGCTCGAGGGGCTTCGGCCGACTGGAGACCACCAGCGCCGAGTTGCGTTTCGACACCCGCTGGTCCGCTACCGTCTCGACCCTGTTCGGCGTGTTCAGCTCGAACCAGACGAATGAGCAGACCTCGACCAACCAGCTCATGTTCTTGCCGGGCACGCCGTCGATCACTGCCAATGCCCGGTCGGACGCTGAAATTCGGGCTGTGTTCGGCACGGCCTTCTGGGATCTGGCCCCCGATCTCGAGCTGACCCTGGGCCTGCGTTACGACAGTCAGGTCATCGACTTCCAGAACGTCATCACTTCGCGCTACGAGGCCGAGGAGTGGCAACCGCGCGTGGCCCTGCGCAAGCGTCTCGACGACAACACCATGATCTACGCTTCGGTGGCGCGCGGCTTCCGCGGCGGCGGCACCAACGGGCCCGGCGCGCCCAACCCCGTCTATGACGGCGACTCGGTCTGGACCTATGAGGCGGGCACCAAGCTCAGCCGGGACAACGGTCGCTTCAGTCTCGCCGGCGCAGTCTTCTACAACGACTACAGCGACATCATCGCCCAGAACAGCCTGGCTCCGATTGTGGGCGGCGGCGGCTTCGTCGGCATCAACCTGAACACCGGCGACGCCGAAAGCTATGGTATTGAGGTCGAGTTCACCGCCCAGCTGACGGACGTATGGACGCTGAGCGGGGGTGGTCTGCTGCAGCACGCCCGCATCACCGACTCGACCCAGTATGAGGTGATCACCGGTCGGACCCTGCCCAGCGACCGGATCCCCTTCCTGCCGGACTGGACGGTCAATCTGCAGAGCGACTACGTCATCCCTTACGGCACGGGCGACCTGGTCTTCACCGCCGGGGTCTATGGCAAGGGCGACCGCAACGGCGCCAGCCTGTCGAACACCTTTGCGCCGAAGCTGGACCAGTACTTCCTCGTCAACACATCCCTGACCTATCAGGGCGATGGCTGGGAGGCCTCGATCTTCGCCAACAACCTGTTCGATGAGGACTACTACGAAGCCTTTATCGACAGTTCCGTCCTGAGTGTCGCGGGTCTGCCGGCCCTCGGCAGCCTGGGCCAGATCGGCGATGGTCGCCGCGTCGGCATCCGTCTGGGCTACAGCTTCTGAGGCCTGGGGTGACCGATCCTGTCATCGCGGATCTGGCGGCGGGGAGGGGGGCATGAACGCCCCATCCTTCGCCTCCTGTCCGACCGGTCTGAAGCCGGAACTGGTCGACCGCCTACGCGCCCTCTTCGGGGATCGGCTGAACCTGACCGAGGCGATCCGGGTCCAGCACGGCGGCAGTGAGTCCCATTTCGCCACCGTGCTGCCCGACGCCGTGGTGTTTCCGCATTCCACCGAAGAAGTGGTGGCCCTGGTCAGGACCTGCGTCGCCCATGACACCCCGATCATCCCCTATGGCGCCGGCACCTCGATCGAGGGTAACACCACGCCGGTTCGGGGCGGTGTGACCGTGGACCTGTCGCAGATGGACGCCATCCTCGAGGTGAATGCCGAGGACTTCGACTGCACGGTTCAGGCCGGCGTACGGCGCGAGCAGCTGAACGCACACCTGCGCGATGTCGGCCTGTTCTTTCCGATCGACCCGGGTGCCAATGCCACGATCGGCGGCATGGCCTCGACGCGCGCCTCGGGCACCAACGCCGTGCGCTACGGCACGATGCGGGAGGCTATCCTCAGCCTGCGGGTGGTCACCCCCGATGGTCGCGATATCCGCACCTCGCGCCGGGCCCGGAAATCGGCCGCCGGCTATGACCTGACCCGACTGATGATCGGCGCCGAGGGCACGCTCGGCATCATCACCGAGGTGACCTTGCGCCTGCACGGCATCCCCGAGTCCATCCTGTCGGCGGTCTGCAGTTTCGATAGCATGGCCGGCGCGGTCGATACGGTGGTCCAGTCGATCCAGCTGGGCATTCCGCTGGCCCGCGTCGAGATCCTCGATGACGTCCAGATGCGTGCGGTCAACGCCTGGTCCGACCTCGACTATCCGGAGGCCACCACCCTGTTCTTCGAATTTCACGGCTCCGAGCGCTATGTTCAGGAGCAGGTCGAGACCGTGTCCGAACTGGCCACCGGCAATGGGGGCAATGCCTTTCAGTGGGCCGTACTTCCGGAAGAGCGCGACCGGCTGTGGAAAGCCCGGCATCAGGCCTATTACGCGGCCGTGGGCCTGCGGAAGGGCTGCGTTGGCTGGCCGACCGATGTCTGTGTACCTATCAGCCGCCTCGCGGACTGTATTCTCCAGACCAAGGCCGACCTCGAAACGGCGTCAATACCGGGGCCCATTCTCGGCCATGTCGGAGATGGTAATTTCCACGTGGTCTTCGTCATCGATCCGGACAATCCCGACGAACAGGCCGAGGCAGAAGCGCTCAATCACCGCCTGGTCCGGCGCGCGCTGGACATGGGCGGCACCTGCACCGGCGAGCACGGGATCGGCCTCGGCAAGCAGGACTGGCTGGTCGAGGAACTGGGCGAGGCGGTCGAGACCATGCGGATGATCAAACGCGCTCTGGACCCGCAGAACCTGTTCAATCCCGGCAAGATTTTCAGCCTGTGACCCGCCGTTTGGGAGTATTCTGATGGGAACTGACGCCGGCCTTCTGGTCGCCGAGGCAGCGCCCCCCGCGCCTCCGCCCACCTCCCTGACACGAACGATCTGGGGCGGGATCCTGCTGCTGGCGCTGGTCGTGCTGTGCGGCGCCACCACGCGGACCTTGTTCGCCCCGATCCAGGAAGTGGCCAAGACCAGCCTCAGCCTGTCGGATTTCCAGATCAGTCTTGTCCAGGGGATCGCGGCCGCGGTCCCGGTGGCAATCATATCCCTGCCGCTCGGCTGGCTGGCGGACCGGACGACACGCACCCGGATCCTTATCGGGTTGGCGCTCGCCTGGACCATCGGCACGATCGCAACGGCCTTCGCCCCGAATTTCGAGACGCTGTTCCTCGCCCGAATGCTGGCGGGCGTCGGCGGCACCTGCGTGGTGCCGGTCGCCATATCGGTCGCAGCAGACATGTCCCTGCCGGCCAGTCGCGGCCGGTCGCTGCTGTTCCTGTCCATGGGCAATGTTTTCGGAGGCGCGGCGGCCTTCGTTCTCGGCGGTGCCCTGTTTACCCTGTTCTCGGGGCAGGTCGATCTGCCCTTCGTACAGCTGGAGGCCTGGCGAGAAGTCTGTCTGGTGCTGGGTCTGTTGAGCGCCGTTCTGATCCTGCCGCTTCTGACCCTGGCCGAACCCGTTCGTCAGGAGGTTGAACAGGTCAATGCTGGCCTTAAGGCGATGGCTTCGTCGCTATGGCGTCGCCGGGCGTTTCTGGCCCCCCTGTTCGTTGGTCAGATCACTGTGACCATGGCTGATGTGGCCGCCACCATCTGGGCGGCGCCGGTCCTCAGTCGTGACTTCTCCCAAAGTCTGGGTCAGGCGGCGGCCCTGATCGGCGGCGTGCTTATCGTTGCCGGCGTCGTGGGATCGGTACTGGGCGGGGTGGTGGCCGACTGGGGGCACAAGCGCACCATGCGCGGGGGCGTCCTGATCGGGGCGGTGGTGGCGGCGGCTATCGGGGTTCCCGCCGGGCTTTTCCCCCTCATGACCGACACGACGTTGTTCGGCCTGGTGCTGCTGATCCTGATGATCGCCGGCACGGTCTGCGGCCTGGTGACGGCCACCGCCATTGCTGTTCTGGTGCCAAACGAAGAGCGCGGCACATGTCTGGGCGCCTTCATGATCCTGGGCACACTGATCGGTATGGGGGTGTCACCCATCCTGGTTAGCCTGGGCAGTCAGTTCCTTGGTGGCGAGGATCAGCTTGCGCTGTCGTTGGCCATCGTAGGCGTGGGCGTGGGCCTTGTCTCTCTGGCGGGCTTCGTTATCGCGATGCTCAATGCCCCCAAGCCTGTTCCCGGGGCCTGACCCCCCGCTGATTGGTCACCGGGCGCAGCCGCAACACTGCCTGCCATGCTGCGCTGCTTTTTCGGCCTGCGCCAGATGTGACGTCTGGCGAGGGGCTTCATACCTGCGACCCCCGTCAGGGCGATCCGGATATTCGTCCGGCGACCACAAGCGTCAGGCGGTAGCGCCCGCTTCGGCGAAGGCGTCGGCTGACGGACACGCGGGCCGCGTGGTGGCCGCGAGGCTTGCCGGGCGGACCACGATGCTGACCAGCCTGTCCTCATAGTCGATGACGTAGCCATGGCGGATCAGCCAGTCTGCCTGTTCTTGCAGCTCTGGCTTGATCGCATCGCGCGGCCGTGGCCGGTCGAGTGACACGAGGAGGGCGTGCTGCGCCTCGGTCAGCGGCGTCATCAGCCGCATCGCGATGGCGCGTGTATCGAGGACGACCGCGCCGTCGTCACGCTCCAGCAGCTGCAACACGGGCGGGGACTGGCGCGCTGACGCCGCTCGCCACGCTGCGATCGCCGCGCCCAGTTGGTCAAGCAGGGCGGCGTCACCCAGCAACTCGGTCGAATACTCACCGTCGAAGTGATAGGCGATGTCGACGGTGTCGATCGAGGGTGGATAGAGCGCCCGGTAGGCGGCAAAGGGGGTGACACGGCCGATGCCATTTGTCTCGTGTCCCCTGTAGAGCGGGCTGAACCGGTCGATGACGATGCGGTGCATCGCATTGGGTGGGTCGAGATGCTCGAGCAGCGGCATTAGCGCTGCCATCGCTGCATAATCGGCTGCCGCTTCTCCCGGGAAGCCATAGATGATGCCCCACGCGACCCGGATTCCCGTCGCCGCGCAATCGCGGAGCAGCGCCACATTCTGGTGTGCCGACACGCCCTTTCGCATCAATCGCAACGGGCCGGTGGCGAGCGACTCAATACCCGGCTGGATCATCGCGACCCCGCCGCGCGCCATCGTTTCCACCTCGGCGCGGGTCATGTTCGACTTGACTTCGTAGAACAGGTTCAGCCGGGGATGACGCTCCGCGAGGCGGGGGAACAACTCCTTCAGATAGGGTCGCGGCATGATGTTGTCGGTCATATACACGGCGGACACTCCGTCCTGCGCCAGTGCATCGAGCTCGATACGCATCCGATCGGCCGACTTGTGACGAAAGGCCATGCCGTCCTCGCCGTTAAGGCCGCAAAAGGTGCAATGACTCTTTGCGCCCCACCAGCATCCGCGCGAGCTTTCGGCGGTGATGTAGCGTGGCAGCGTGTCCGGCAGCGATCCGGCCACCTGCATCGACCGCAACGTCGCAAAATAGTCGGAAAAATCGGGCGCTTCGACCACGCGCATGTCGCGGATCGGTTCGCTGTGAATGATGCGCTCGCACGGCGCCATGCCGTCACCAACCACTTTTTCGCAAAAGTCGGGGAAGTCGATGTCGGCCTCGCCGGCGAAGACATGGTCTATCCAGGGAAAGGCACGCGAGACGCCAAGGCAAAGGGGCGAGGCCGCGTTGGCGCCGCCCAGAACGATGCGAATATCCGGCGCCCGCGCCTTCACGCGCCAGGCGATCGCCGAGCAAACCATATTCTGCTGAAAGGTTGACGACAGGCCGAGGATCCGGGGACGGAGCCCCATAATTTCCGCGACCATAGCGTCGATGATCGGTTCGATTGCGGGGGCGACCGTGTCGAACAGCGCCTGAAGATCGGAGGGCAGCGGCAGCGGCGGGGGCAGTTCGGCGGAGATCTGCGGCGGATAGGCGAAGTCGCGAAACAGATGGTCGGCCATCATCACGCGCATCGGCGTCGCTTCGACGGATTCATAGGTGTTGAGACCAACCTGCGCCGCAAGCGCAAGGTTGCCATAGACGATGCGGGTAGCGATCCCACGCTTCTGGCATGCGGCCTTGAGCACAGCCGTACCCAGTTGAGGAAAGCTCACCGACGCGAAGGGGGGCACGAAAAGGCACAGATCGATCCGATCGCTATCGACGTTCGTCACGCTGATCCAGCCTCCCTGACCGTTGATCTGTGACACACGTCAATAAAGCCTGTCCAGTTGAGGAACTGCTTGGAACGGTAGTCGAACTCATGCGAATAAGCGGAATGATCCGCCCTGCACCCGCGTTGTCCTGGCCCCCTGTCACGGGCGAGCTGGCGATTTATGACGCGCGGGACGGGCGCTACCATGTGCTGAATCCGTCTGCGGCGGCGATCTGGAAAGCGATCGCGGCGGGAACGCCGCTCGCACAGATTGCGGCGGACCTGGCCGCCGCGCATGACGTCCCGGTGGAAGCGATGCAGCATGATGTCGATGCGTTTGTTGCGGATGCACTCGAGTTGGGGCTGCTCTTCGATGCCCGTTGATCAGGGGGCGACGTCATGAGCGGGATTGCCGGCGCAGTGTTCACCGACGGTCGGCCTGTCGGGCAGGAACTGCTCGACCGGGTCGCCGGATCGACCATGCGGCGCGGGTTTGACGGGACGAGTCAGTGGCGCGACAGCCAGGCCGCCTTTGTGCGCTTTGCCCATGCAACGACGCCCGAGGCGCGGGGGGAGGTCCAGCCCTTCATCGGGGATGAGTCGCAGATCGCGTTGCTTTTCGACGGGCGGCTCGACAATCGCAAGGACCTGCTGGCCTCGCTCGGCGCGGCTGGCGATCGGTTGGCCAGCGCTCCCGATGGCGCCATTGCCCTCAAGCTGTTCGAGCGCGACGGGCGGGCCTTCGTCCATCAGCTCGTCGGCGACTATGCCATCGCGGCGTGGCAACCGCGTACGAACCGACTGGACCTGTTCCGCTCGCCGATGGGGTGGCGCCCTCTGCTGTGGAGTTTTGATGGTCGCACCTTTGGCTTCGCCAGCGAGCCGCGTGCCCTGATTCTCGGCCTCGGCGTCGAGCGCAAGCTGAACGAGGGGGCGATTGGCGAGTATCTTTCCGCACGCTTCGTCTCGGAAACAGACACGCTGTGGGACGGGATCGAGCGGGTGCCGCAAGGGGGCGCAATCCGGTTCGAAAATGGCGCGGTGTCGCGCTGGATCTGGCATGGGGGCCCCTTCGAGGATCTGTCCGACCGCTCGCTCGAGGAGCATATCGAGCGGTTCAATCATCTGTTCGACCAGTCGCTGGTGGCGACAAGCCGCAGCCTCGGGCCGGTGACGTCGCAGCTCTCCGGCGGGCTCGACTCGTCGTCGCTCGTTTGCCGTGCCACCGAGCTGTTCCGCGCAGGCAAGCTGGATCGCCAGATCGGCGCCATCTCCGCACGCTTCCCCGGCGAACCCCATGACGAAAGCGAATGGAGCGGCGCGGTCGAGGCGCATCTGGGCATCACCGCCGAGGTGGTCGGTTCGCGACGGTTCTCGCCTGATCAAGCGCGACAGTGGGTTGCCGATTCCTATCAGTTGCCGGTCCGGCCCAATGTCCTGGACACGATGGGTAACGTACTGGCCACGCTCCAGGCAGACGGGCGACGTGTGCTGTGGACCGGGGAAGGCGGCGATGACTGGCTCAATGGGTCAACGTCCCATTGGCCAGACCGACTTTTACGTGGCCAATGGGGGGCGCTGTTCCGCCATGGCGCCGAACTCTGGCCGGAAGCGCCCTGGTATGTGAAGGGACGCCGGACTCTTGCGAGAGCGGCGATGCCGCTTGTCAGCCCCCGGCACCGCGACGCGATGCTCAGGCCGCATCTCGATTTCCGACTTGCCCGACCGGACTGGATCCGCAGCGAATGGATGGCGAAGATCGGGCTGCAGGATCGTTGGCGCGAGAGTATTCCGCGCGAAGGCTTGCGCGGCATAGGCCAGAAGTCGCGCTACGGGGTCTACTCTCTCGGCCGGCGTTACACGATGATCGACACCGTCCTCGCCTTTGCCGAAAGCCACGGGGTCGAGATCCGGCACCCGTTGCACGATCTGCGTCTCACCCGCTTCTTCATGGGAGCGGCTGGCGAGCATCTCCGCAAGGCCAACACGCGCAAGTACCTGCTACGCGAGGCGATGCGCGGAACCTTGCCCGAGAAGATCCGGCAGCGGCGTACCAAATCCTATTTCGTTTCGCATCAGGTCGACACGATCAGCGAACTGCTGCGCGAGCGCCCGGTGCACGAGCTGACCGCAGTCAAGCTCGGCTGGGTCGTGCCCGAACGGATTGCCGAGATGCACGCACCATTTGAGGCGTGGCGACGGAACGGCTCGCAGGGGGCGATACCCGAAGGCGCGTGGGGGCCGGTCTGGTTCACGCTTGCAACCGATATGTGGCTGGAGCATGCGTTTGGTCTCAAGGTTTAGGGGGGGCGAAACATGGGCCAGACGGTGAAGATCGACGAGAGGACGGTGCTCACCCGCAAGGCCGCGCTGATCGGCGCGGACGTCGCTGACGAAGCCATCCTGCTCGATGTCGATTCGGGCTATTTCTTTCAGTTGAACCGCACCGGAGCCCGCATCTGGGCCTTTGTCGAGCAGCCAAGAACAATGGGTGCGCTGTGCGATCACATGGCCGCCAGCTACAAGGTCGATGTCGAGGATTGCCGGCGCGACGTGACAGAGTTCGTCATCGATCTGATCGAGCGCGGTGTGCTGGAAGCAGCAGGCTGAGCCCCGTAGCGCCTCAGGACCGGGCGCGGTAAATCCAGCCGTTCACGGCGAAGCGCGCATCCGCAAAGGCGCCCGACGGGCACCGGACCGGCATAACTTCGTGCGGCCCCCAGGAGGGGAACACGACGAGGCTGTTGTCGTCGGGGGCGATGTCGAGTCCCGGGTCGCCCGCCGCTGCGCCGAGGCGGTGCAGCCGCAGTGCGCCGCCCTCGAACCCTTTCGGCTGGCGGTGGAAATAATAGACCGCGCTAAGCATCCGGTCGCCCCTCGCGACTTCGGCGCGGGCGTATGTGTCCGAATGCAGGGTAAAATGCGCGCCGTCATTGTGCGCGGCCAGCTCGAGCTCGACTTCAGTCGTCGTGAAGGGAGTCGAGCGTAGCGCCGCCGCCCAGCGCGGCGTTTCCTCGCGCAGGCGGGCATCGAATACAGCTGCGAGCGGCCCGAGGTCGCGGAGCACCAGCGCACGGCGGACCTCGGGTTTGACGAGGCCGCCGGCCAGTTGCGCGGGCACGAAGCGCGCCTCGGACCGGAGCGTCCAGGCGAGCAGCGCGGCATGCGCTTCCGCGTCGAGGAAGTCGGCAATCCGCAGATGCGGCAGGATTGGCGCGTTCATTCCGCCACCGCCGCCCGCTCGCGGAGATAGCGCAGGACCATCGCCTCGCTTGCCCCGTCGGTCTGACGCTGCATCCGCGGCGCGCACGGTTCGGCATCGCTTCCCAACTGCCTGAGCATCGCCCGTACGCTGGCTACATAGTCGGAGGTCAGCGCCTCATAGGTCAGGGTGTGCGGGGTCGCGCCCATCACCGCGAACAGGTTGCGGAAATGGCCGTGGCAATAGTCCGAATAGCCCATGATCCGCTCGATCCGCTCGGCATCGAAGGGCACGGTGGCGGGAGCATCGTCGTGCATTGCGCCGGGGATCATCCGCCAGCGCCCGGTTTCGACAGCGATCACCGCTGACACCGCCTGGCGCAGTCTGTCCTCGCGCCACAGATGGACGATGTGTGGATTGGGGAAGAGCCGCCGGACATGATCCGCCAGAGCCGCATAGTAGTCGGGAGGCACATCGGAGGGCGCCATATTGGCGAAGCGTTCCAGCGCGGGGTCCGCGTCTCGCGCGACCTCTTCGATATCGCGCCAGAAAAGCTTGACCCCGAGGGTTCCCTCCGGCGTGGTGCGATGACGCCAGACAGCGGCGGCCAGGCTGTCGAAGTCGGGTGCATCCCAGCGCCGGGCGAAGGAGGGACGAAATCCGGCATGGAAATATTCGAGCGGACAGCCCAGTCCGCCCGCGAAATAGAGAGCCTCGCCGAGAAGGGTGCTTCCTGAACGCGGATGGGTGCAGACCAGCACCGTTCGCCGCGGCGGGCCGTCCCGCTCGGGATAGTCATGTCTCGCGGATGCAAGATCATAGGGCGCAACGGCCCGGGCGCGAGCCGCGTCTCCCGTCATCACGCAGTGTCGTCAGCCAATGCTCAGCCCCTGTTACCCAACGTCGATCGGACGCGGGGCTACCTACCGGTCAGGACAGGTTGCTGATGCCGTCAGTGGGGCGATAGGAGATTCCTTCCGCGGCCTTGGCCGGCAGGAAGGAAACGATCTCGGGCTTGACCCACTCGTCAACTTCCACGGGGGCGACGTTGTGCGCGTTCTGAGGGCTGTTTTCCATAACACCGAACCTGCTGTTGAGCCGTTCTTCTATCACTGACACGGCGATATATCAATTCAGGCGAGCCACAGGCGCACGCGGTCGCGTTCGTGGGCTCCACCGACAGACACCCGTTCGCCTGCCCGGGTTTCTTGCGGCTGAGGAAACCGCCACAGCAGCGCGCCCCAGCATGAGGCAGTCCCCGACCGGGGCCGATTTTCGTAGCGACCGGCCGCATCCATCTCCAGCGCGATCCACTGGACGATCCCGTCCACCCGTCCGCCCCGGGACGTGATCTCGAGTTCGCGGCGCTCAGGCTTACGGGGGGTGGAGGTGGCGAAGTCGAAATCGAACAGATCGACCGGCTCGCTGCAAAGCGTCACCTGATCCATGCCGACGCGGATCATTTCGCTCGGCGAGGCGAGGCGGTTGAACACGCTGAGATCGAAACCGCTCACGACGTCCACACGCGGCGCGCGGTCGCGCTGGTCGTGAGCGAGGGCGACGCGGATTGTCCCGCGGGCCGGGATGACGACCGCGCCCGGCGCGAGCAGGCGCGCGACCGCGTCCTCGTGCGCCGCCAGCACGCCTTCGCTAAGCAGGTCATTGCTGACGATCTCCGACACGAGGATATCGGCCGGCCCGCCCATGTCGCGCTCGGGGTGGAGCAGGGTCGAATGCGCGTTCACCACCTTGATCCGGTCGGCATAGCCGTTCGCCGCGATCACCTCGCGCGCGGCCGAGGCAATGGCGGGATCGGCCTCGCACGTCACCACGGTTGCGCCCGCGCGCGCCGCCATCATGGCCAACAGCCCGGTGCCGGTGCCGATCTCCAGCACCCGACAGCCGGGCCGGATCGCACGGAGCAGCGCCGCCTCGTAGGCGTCGTTGCGAGCCCGGTCGCGCGGGATCACGAAATGCCAGCTATGAACGCCGTCGCTCAGTATCTCGGCGGCGGTCACCCCGGCCTCGCCGACGCCGCCGGTCATCGTATGCACCTGTTCCGCCAGCGCCAGCGCGTGCGGTCGGTCGCCTGCCGCGATCATCTGGCGCGCGATCGCAATCAACGCGCGTGGATCGTCCGAGGCCTCGGGCAGCAGGGCACGAAGGAGGGCGGCGCGATCGGTCATCCCCTACCGTTAGCCGACATGGAAACTGGCGCAAATGCTCCGTCGGTCAGCAGGGGACGGATCAGCGACTCCACCTTGGGCAAGGCTGCATAGTCGCCAGGATAGACCAGCCGCCAGGCGGGATGGCGATGGAGCACCTCGCGCAGCCCCGACACGGCGCGGACGCGCTCATGCACGCTCGCGCCGCTCGGGTTGAAATGGATGATTTGCGGCACGATGAGTGCCATTGCGTCGACGATGTCCAGTCGCTCCAGCCGGGGCTCACTCATATCGGAGCGGCGGTCGAGGAAGATCAGCGACCGCAAGGGGACCAAAGGCGGCGGATCGTCGGCAGCAACCGTTAAACGTTGCTTCCCGGTCCCGCTCTCCAGGGGCACGCCTTCGTCAGACAACAGGCCCAGTCCGTCGCGTGATTCAGGCCACAGGCAAACGGTTCTGGCTCCCGCGCCCAGCATCGACGCCCGCCACCCCCACAGCAATGCGGTGTCATCGCCCAGGATCTGCCAGCCGCCGTGTGTCGCCAGCGACGCGCACAGCGTCGACTTCCCCGCGCCCGACGGTCCGATCAGAAGCGCGCCGCCCCCCTCGTGCACCAATGACGCGGCATGGACCGCAATGGCACCTTGCAGCATGGACACGCGGGTCAGAACGCGCCGCTGGAGCACCTCGATGGCGGAGGGAGGGGGCGGAATCGTCGCCGCCACCAATGTCATCGCGCGCCCGTCGCGGTCGATCAGGAAGCTGCCGTCGAAGCGCGACCGGATCAGCCAGCGCCCGTCCTTTTCACCCAGTCGCAGACGATAGCCGTTTCGCCATTCATAGCTGACCGTGTCATGGACGACGGGCGGTCCAACGGCCGCGGTCAGATCCAGTTCGCCCTGCCAGCCGACCTCGGCCTCATCCGCGGGCACCAGCCCGGGAAGCGCGATGGAGGATCGAACCCGAAGGCCGCCGAAGCTGTAGAGATGGGCCATGATCGTCCGTCTATCAGAATGCCTGCAGGATGCTCCTCGACCGGGTACCGGGGTGCCAACAGCAGCCACGTTTGGCAAGGAATTGAATCAGCCAGTGGGGCGTAGCCTCCTCGGGGGAGTCGTCCAGCGCGCCTGGACGCCAGGCTTTACGGTTTGATTTGGCCGACAGGGCGAGCGGACGTGTTGGCGCGAACTATTGGAGCTCCAGGGCCCGCCTGGCCCCAGGGGCCTCAATGACATATCGCGCGCCGACCTCGGTAACATGCCCGGCGTCGTGATACAGGATAGCGTCGCCGCTTCGCGTCCGACAGGCGACCCGCCCGCATAACACCGCCGCCGGATCAAAGACCGTCACGCCAGTCTGATTGCCTACAGAAGTCAGGATATCTGTTACGGGACGAGGCTGGTTCGGTATCCAGCACTCTGCCCGGGAAAAGCTGGGTTTGAACTCCATCTGCCGCTCATTGCAGCGCC
>CAYNDG010000001.1:0-42778 GCA_964395805.1 uncultured Brevundimonas sp. | reverse complement strand
TGGTGCCGCCGGGCAGGATCGAACTGCCGACCTCAGCCTTACCAATGTTGACCCACTCAAGCAGAGCGCCTTGATTTTGCGCGCACTTTCGACAGGTCAACAACCTCCCTCCCACCGAACTCCCAACCTGCCCCCAATATCGCATCTGCGAGATCGGGCGAAGCGGCGTGTGCGTAGCGCGTCACCATCGTTGCCGATTTCCACCCGCCCTGCTGCATCAGGAAGGTAATGTCGCGGGTGCAGGCATAGGCCCAGGTCGCCCATGTGTGCCGGAACAGGTGGCAATGGACGTGCCGAAACTTGTTGGCCTCGGTCGCGCGATTGAGGGCCTTGTTCACCGCGTCGTAGTCCGCCCATCGCGGAAAGACCGGCCCCTCGGCCCGCTTCGGCAGGAAGGCCCGCGCCCGGCGCTGTAGGTCCACGCCCCTCGCATAGCCGCCTTTGGTCTCCCAGAACACGGCCCGCTTGCCCTCTGGCGACACGTCCCGCCAGTCCAGCATCAGGGCCTCGGTCGCCCGGCACCCTGTGGCGAGGTAGAATGTCACGAGCCTTTGCAGGTCGGTCGGCAGGATGTTCAAAAGCGTCTCGGCCTCAGCCGGTGTCAGGTAATCGACGCGACCCTGCTCCACGCGGGGCTTACGGAGCCGGATGGGGTCGCACATATCCTGCTCCGCCGCGTAGTTAATGACGGCGGAGATCGGCGTGTAAATCTGACGAATGAGGGTCGATGCTTTGGCATCTGGCTTCATGTCGCGCGCCAGCCGGTCCACTAGCGGCTGCTTGATGTCTGACAGGCGCTTCGGGCCTATCTCAAGCAACAGTGCCGTCATGTGATCGGATGATCCCCCAGCGCGCATATAGTCGGCGGCGGCCTCCGCGAAGGTCGCTACTGCCCGGTCGCCGTAGATGGCTCGTTTGAACGCATCTGCCTCAAGTTTCGCGCGGATCGCTTCGGCTTCGGCCTTGACGCGAGTGCGAGCGCTTTGGTCATAGCGGATTCGCTGGACCGTGCCCCGGATGTGCCAGACACCGTTCGGCCTCTTGTAGAGCTTGAGGGGCATGACGGGGTAAGAACCTCTTTCAGGCGCTCATAGTGGTTGAGGGTCAGGCGGCGACGGTTGCTGACCTTAAGGCACAGGCCGTGCTTGTCGATAACGGGACGGAGGACGCGAACCGAGTAGCCAAGGCGGCGCGCGGCGTCTGCGTCAGACATGGTTTCGGGCGCAGCCTGGTTCATGCGTCCTCCGGGGGTGTGGGGAGGGTGGCCACTGCGCAGTCAAAGGCTGCGGTCAGGCGGCGAAGGCTCCACGTGCTGAACCGGACCTTGCCGATTGCCGGGTTCGCGCCGCCCGATACCAGCAGTCGGTCGCGCACTTCCTCCAGCCTGCGGACGCGATTTGGGTCCGCCAGCATTCCAGCATCGGAGAGGGCTTGGGCGATTTCCTTGGCCAGCCATCCGCGCTGAACGTCTCGCACCTCAAGGGCAAACGGTTCCAGTGCGTCGATCACCTCAGCCGCTCGTTCTACAGGGGTCATTTGTTTACTCCGACCTGACGGTCTTCGTTCCCGTGCTGGATGGCCTTGAGGGCGGCGATGCACAGGGCAATGTGGGGGGCGCTCCCGAACGCCTCTCCGAGCGGGTCGCCGCAGGGATCAGTGCTTTGGATGACGGCTTGCGCCGAGCCTCGAATGGTTAAGTCGACAGGGCTCCCCGGGAATATGGACTCCACCAAGGTAAGTGCCGCGTCTAGGGAGCCGTTCAGTGCGTCGTCTGCAAGGTCCCAGCTTTCGACCGGCTCACCAAGCGCCAGAACGAAAGTGTCGGCATCGTCCATGTCGAACGCGGCGCCCGCCTCCGCGCTTTCCAGTCGGGCAATAAGGCCAGCAACATCCCCCACGGGAACGGAGCCGCTTGCGGCGTAGTCAACCAAATCACCCATGTTCATCTCCTATGGTATTGAGGGCTTTGACGGCGCACGCATGAATCCCGGCCACATAGGCGTCAGCGTTCCCAATATCCGCACTTACAATCGGCCTTGTTCGGTGCCGGATTTCTCGCAGTTCTTCTCGCGCTACTGCCAGCTTCGCCTCGGCCCGTGATGCCCGACCGCCGTTTTCCATCGCCTGATCCTGAGCGATCTGACACGATGAAACCCACCGCTCGACTTCCTGATCCAGCGCTGCCAGCTTCGCCTCCAGATCAGCGATGTAGGCGAGGGCCTGCCACTCCACTTCGGTCTCGATGGCCCACTCTGTGCCCTTTCGGCCAAACGACTTGTTGGCCTCAAATGACGCTCGCGCCTTCGCCTCCAGCCGCTCTTTCAGCCCTTTCACGTCAGTCATGGGAGGGGTCCTTGGTTGGGAAAAGCAAATTCAGGACGTAGCGAAGCTCTGTCGCCGCACAGCGCTCCGATGCGGCCATATTGGCGTAACCGTCTGCGGCGTGTTTCTCTGCCGCCTCTAGGCAGACCAGCCGACGCTCCTCTATAATCCGGGTGACCTTGCTGATGCTGATGCGCTTCCCGCTCATCCCTTCACCTCCCCGCCCCGGTCGTCGGGGTGCATGACGGAGAGGTCGATCATTTTGAACCACCCGTCCGGTTTGATGTTGAAACCTACGCGACCGTGCGGCGCGTCATGGAACGACACGATGATCCGCCCCGGAAGGCCCGCTGCAATGTGGGAGGCCAACTCCCCGGGCCGCGCCGCGTCTTCGACCCACGGGACAGCGATTAAATCAAGATCGCGCTCCAGAGAGCCATGCACCCCCAGACCATAGCCCTTTTCACGCGCCAGTTCGCGGATGCGATCAATGGGCGGCAGCGCCGGTTCTTCCCAGCCGTCAGCAGCCCGCGTCAGTTCGCCGCCGCACTTGTGGCAGGGAGACTTAGAGCGGGGAGCATGACAGGTGTGGCACCGCCAAGCCACCGGCTCTGCTTCCTGCGATAGGGCTGCGAGGGACCGAACCAGTAGGTTTTCTTCCCAGCAGCGATCTTCCTCGGGCTTTTCCAGCACCCGCTGCTCGGCAAGGTATTCCATGATTTCAGCGCAGATGTCCGCCTCCCTCGCCCGCGCCTCTCGCTCCTGTGATGCGGAGAGGGCGGCTTGCTGTCGTTCGATCAACGCCTTTGCGGCGCGTCGGGCCTCAATATGAGACCCGCGACAATCGCCCTCCTCAACCGCCCACGGATAGGGGATTTCCAACGCGGAAATGACCCCCTCTACATCGCCGTTGCTGGGTGGGGTGTGCACATTGCGGGCGGGATCGGTCATGTCTTCTTCCTCTCAAATCCACGGGATTGCAGCTTGCGACCCTTCGGCCACGGTTGGGGGCGGGTGGGGATGGTGCCCTTGCCTCGTTTCTTGCGGCGGGCCTGTTGACCGCGCTCAAGCCCTTGGCGCTTCGCCTTGTTGATCTGGTCCATGTCGCCGGTCGTCTTCGCCTTTGCACATGGCTTCCGCCACAGTTCGCGGTTCGACAGATCGTCTCGCTCGCCCTGGTGCCCCGGCTCCGACAGCTCGCGCGGGATCACGTGCTCATCAATCACGCCCTCTCCCATCGGATCGAGCTTCACCCCACAGCCGCAGCCGCACTTGCCCTCTTGATCGAGCATGAGCTGGATAAGCTGAACGCGGGTGAGGGGCTTGCGCTTGGTCATGCGGCCTCCGCAAAATGCTCAATGGTCAGGCCCTCTTGCGCGGACCACGCCAGCATAAGTTCCAGCAAATCCGTCATCTGCCCTTTCGTGAGCTGCGACGACCGATGACCGAGCGGGAACATACGCCTGCCGTCGAGACTGGCGACGTAATCCACCTCGTGCCCGAGCGCGTCCATAAAGACTGCTTTCCAGAGGTCCGGGGTCATCTCCCGCCCGTTGTGAACCGGGCGCTGGCGCGTGATCTGGGCCAAAAGTCCCCACATGGCTGCGTTCTGCTCAAGCGACCGCGTGGGGGGCTTTATCTCCATGATGAACGCCGCCCCCGGCTGCCACTGGCGCAGGGCCTTTTCGACCCACGCATGGGCCTCGTCGCGCTTTCCGGGGGTGAGGCGAAGGAGATGGCGGGACATGGTTAGACGCGCTCCTCGCGGAACGTGACGCCGTGCCCCTCAGCCACTCGGCGGTTTGCCCGGGCGTCTTCATCGGCCAGCTTCTGCACCAGATCGATGAACGGCTGCGGGTTTTCCTGCCAATAGAAGCGAGCAGCCGCCGCCGGGTCCGTCACCTCGGCAACGCGCCGGGTCCGCAAGCCTTGAGCGCGACCGCCGCCGTGAGCGTGAGCCTTGGCCTTGTCAGCCTCACGGGCAGCACGGGCGGCTTCCTCGGCCTCCCGCACCTTGGCTTCGGCCTCCTCCTTTGCGGCAAGATCGGCAGCGTTCGCAGCACGAGCCGCCTCCGCAGCTTCTCGGGCCTTGGCCTCGGCTTCCTCGCGGGCCTTCCGGCGCTGTTCTTCCAGTTCGGCTTCACGGGCCAGCAGGAACGGACGCTGTGCCGCCCTCAGCGCCTCGATAGCCATCGGAACCTTGCCCGGCACCTTGTTCTTGAGCGGGGCCAGCCAGACGTTATAGCGATCCTGGATGGCCGCGATCTGGTCATCAAGGGGCTTCTTCTCGCGGACCCGCTCGGCCTCCATGGCCTTCGCGCCTTGCGACAGTTCCTCGATCAGCCGGGCGATGGTGTCCACTTGCTCCTGCGTTTCCGCAGGGGTGCCGTCAGCCCAATTGCGGGCCTCGTCCAGATGATCTTCAAGGTTGACGCGCAGGGTCTCGAAGGCCGGGGGGCCGTTATGCCCGGGCAGGGCGATGCCGGGGTTTCCGTCAGGCATCGCAGTCACCGGCCATGCGGATGAAGGGAATGTCCCCCATGTCGTCGTAACCAGCCTGCGGTTCGGACCCTCCACCGCCCCGGCGCTCGCTGGCGTCCGATTGCCCGCCGCCCATGAACGTCAGCCCGTCAACGGTGAGGCCCAAGTATGCCTTGCCCTCGTGCGCGCGAACGGTCGGGCGGCCCGACAGCGCCAGCTTGACGCCCTTCGTGATATGGCCGTTGAGGCTCTCGGCGCGCTTGCCCCAGATGGAGCAGTCAACCCACGTGGCGTCTCGCTTGTTGCCGTTCTTGTCCTTGCCGTTGTCGATGGCGATGGAGAACGACAGGACTTGATCGGACCCGGCTTGGCGAAGCACGGCGTCTTTGCCGACGTTCCCGGCGATGGTGAGGATTTGCATATCAGGCTGCTTTCTGTTCGTTGTCGAAGGGGGTGCCGCCAATGAATTCCGCGCGGCGGTCGTCATAGAGCTTGGTCAAGGCGGCCAGCTTTTCGGGGTCGGCAGTGGACAGGTCCGCACACAGGGCCGACGCCAGCTCCCAGACCTTTTCGAGGGCGATGCGATCCGGGGCCTGCAACAGGCGGGTGGTCACGGCGTCAACGCGGTCGTCAAGCGAGGCGGGCGGGGCGGCTTTGACGGGAGTCGGGTCTCGCTTGACCGGACCAGACGCGGCTTGGCCATCATCGTCTTCTGGGGCCGCGCCGGTCATGCAAAGCAGCGAATAGCGCCGCCCGTAGGTGATGGCCGATCCGACGCCTTGCGGGTCCAGCTTGGACGGCTTGAGCGACAGGACGCCCGTGACGGACGATCCGCTATCGTGCAAGAAGGTCGTGGTGATGTGGACCAGCTCGCCGTCAAAGCCGGGAAACTGGATCACGCCGATCCCATTGGCGTTCAGGCCCGGAACCGTGGCCTCAACCACATGGGACAGGTCCGCATACTTGGACTTGAAGGCCGGATTGGTCGCAGCCTTTTTGACAGACTCCAGCGCCTTTTGTGCGGTCACGAAAGCCTTGGCAAAGGGTGCGCGGTAGCCGTCCCAGGTCACGGTGATTTTGGTTTCAGGCGTCATAGTAGGTCTCCTTGAAGGCGTGACCCTCGGACCCGCAGTAGTCGCAGGCTCCGAAGTCATCAGGGGTGGTTCCGCACACAGGGCATTGGGTCAGGTCAGACCAGCGGGGAGCGCGGAAGGTGTAAGCCTCGGCATTCCCTGCCCGTTTATTAGACGGGACAGGGACCGTTGCCGTTGCGGATTGGGATTGGGTCATTTGGGTTTACTCAGGCTTGCGCCTTCGTTCCCGGGGGCGTCGTCTCTACGGCTCAGCCAGACCGTGCGGTCGGTAGCGACGATGCTTGCGCTGTGTTGGTGCATCCTCTCGATCAGTTCCGACGCCAGCCGCTCGGCCTTGGCGAAGATCGCATCCGGGGTTGACGGAAAGCGCGGATAGTTGATGAGGCCAACGCGAACGCCGCGCTCCTGCCCTCCGGTGTAGATGAACTCGACGGGCTCAACGGTGACGCACAGGCCCGTCAGGCAGAACTCGCGGCAGATTCGCTCCGCTTCCGGCTGGGGGCCCGCGACATAAATAGCGGCTGTGTAAGTGGCGGCTTCTTCGCGGGTCATGCTGCGTCCTTCATGTTCTGTTCGGCGATAAAGCAGGTGATGCCGCAGGAGATCGGCTCTGGCGTGTCGTCGTCGCGCCCATCGTCGGGGTCGAGTTCGTCCAGAAAGACGCTGACCTTTGCCCCGTTGATTGTCTTGCGAACGAGCGCGTAGCCCAGCTCCCGCTCCAGCTTCGCCATCCGGTCAAAGCGGTCGGGATAGAAGCGCCGGATGCGGTTCCAATAAGCCGCGCCCTCTGCCTTGACGCACGGCAAGCAGTTGTTGTTGTCGAAGCCTTGCAGATAGGGCTCGGGCAGCTTCATGCCCGCGCGCTCGATTAGGGCGTAGCAGTCGGCCTTGCTGACGTTCTGGTCGATCAGCGGAAACTCACATACCATTTCGCCGTAGTGGTGGTTCTGGAACGTTTCGGCGCGCTTCGATTCTTCGGCGGTGAATCCCCATAGCTGGACCGTATCGGGCGGAAGGCCCAGGTCGCCACGAACGTCGCTCTTGAGTGCACCTGTGCACGGAGCGCCTCTCTGTCCTCGCAGGAACCGGCGCTTTTCCCACACCGCCCAAGTGTCGAAAAATGCCGCCGACCTGATGCGAGCGACCGGCTTTCCGAGCCACGCCTCCAGATCGGACAGGAACCGCCGCGTGTCTTCATGTTCCGATCCGGGGTCGATGTAGATCAGCTCGACCCGCTCTAGGCCGTATTTGGCAATCGCGAGTTTGCAGGTGACGGCGGACGCCGCGCCACCAGAGACCCATCCGATGATCCGCGACGATTCTTCCGCACCGCCCGGTATGGAGGCCCCCTTCGGGCCGGAATAAACACCCATCACCCCGCTCCTGCGTTCTGGTTTGCTCGGGCAAGCGCCATGAAGCGCGCGAACGACGCTTTGCTCGCAGCCTCCTCAAGGGCGTATCGCTCGGCAGCCGCGATCATTGTTTCAGTGCCAGAGGGATCGCCGTTCGTGGCAATAGCGACGGAAAAGCCAAGACCGCGAGCGAGGGCCTCGATCATATCGCCCATGCGTTCGGCTCGGTCGGGGCACTTACTGGCCTCCGACGCCTCCGCCGCAAGCAGAGACGATAGCCTGCTGTGAAAGTCCCCCATCACCCCGCTCCGATCACAGCAGCGATGGCAACCAGGACCACCATTGCGATTGCAAAGGACACGGGGCCGAAGCGACGGCGGGTCTCACGCTGGCGAAGGTCGTCTGCGATATGCAGTTCAGCCATGCGGGCGCGAACGCCGTCCCATTCCGGGTTGTTGGTCATGCCGAGGGGGTGGGTCACAGGACCGCTCCATTCCAAATCAGGTTGACGAGTGAGGCGAAGAGACCGGCGACGGTCAGGCAGACCCCGACCGCTATCCCGACGCACTGGCGGAAGGTGAGGCGATGCATCACGCACCCCCTGCCTTGGCGAGGGTGGCGTCGATGTCCGCAATGCCGCGCGCGGTAGGCGATGTGCCTTGAGCGACGAGGGCGGTGCGCGCCAGTTTCAGCCGTTCCACCAGCTCACTGACCAGTTCAGCGGATTGGTCGGGAGCGCGGCGGTTCCATTTCTCGAACGCCACGCCATCGCCGTAATATGAAACGTGCGGATTGACGCAGCCGGGCGTGATGCACTGGACCATGACGCCGGCGCCGTCGCCGCTCGGAAACGACGTAGGAGCCTGCCCACAGAAGGGGCAGCAGGAAAGTTCCCCGCTCATGATTGCTCTCCATTTGCGAAGTCGTCAGCCGGGCAGAACCAGTCATCCTTGACGATGTGCCCGATAGCCTCGACGCCGGTGTGAGTGGCCCGCACCCGAACCGTCTTGCCGGGCAGGTCGGACCACTTTTCGACGCCAGCCACCTCCATGCAGCGGAACAGGAAATGACCCGCGCAAGAATCGATGCTGTGATGGCTGAACGACTTGGGCAGGTAGAGGGCATAGCCCCCAAAGCCCTGACCGGAGCCGCCGTAATCCAAGTGCAGCCATGCGGTCAGCAGGCCCCGGTCACCCATGTCGATAACGGCGGACTTGATGACGGCGTTCTTGATCTCCCCGCTCATGATTGCTCTCCTGCTTTGGAGAGGGCGGCTTCGGCAGCAGCGACAAGCGGACAGTCGAACGACCGGACGTGTGCGCGGTGCTTTTTCAGAAGGCCTTGAAGCGCCTCATACAGATCAGGCGCGGCGGCGATCAGGCGGGCATTGGCTTCCATAATCGGCCACGTATCGGGGTGATTATAGTCTCCAGAAATCTCGGCCACGATGTTCCGGTCTACATCAATGACGACAGTGTCGTCGGTCGGTGAAACCCTCCAGCCTTTGGTATATCCACCCATCATCCATTCTCCTTCGCCCGGCGCTCTTCACGCCAAGCCAGTTGTTGGACTTCCTCAGCCCGGTTGCGTTGTGTGAAAGGTCCAAGGCGACGGCCCCGGAAGTAGAAGACCCAGCCGTCTCGACCATTGCCGAGAGAGGCGCCCATGATGCCGGTGTAGGTCATGCCGCCCTCCGCATCGCCGGAGCCGGGTCCAGCCGGTATGCTGCAACCAGCTTCGGCATCCACCGGCCCGCCCATGACGTGATGACCGCTCGTCCCCAATAGGCATGAACCATCTGCCATTCAGGGCCAGCGGTTTCCGTCAGGACCGCGACATGAACGCCTGACGTGTCCTCGGCCATGTGGAAGATCAGCACGTCACCGACGCGGACTTGGGTGATCGGAACGCGATGCATTCCCATGTCACGAAGCCAGCGGGCGCAGACCGAATAGGTCACAGCTTCCGTCCAGTCGGGGGTTTCCCGCGCCACGTCGGGCACACTGTCCAGATCGGCACCCGTCGCCTTCGCCACGCAAGCGCGGATCAGGCCGAAGTTGTCCATCGACTCGGTGCAGCCCTTGAACAGGTAGGGCCTGCCGCTAAAGCCTCGGGCCGCGTCGGCCATCGGGGCGGGGTGTTGTGCGAGGGCGGGGATCATTGAGCGGCATCCCGCAGGCGATCCATCAGGTCGTCCAAGCCGTCGCGCGCCTCCGACAGGTTGTCGATGGCCTCCTGCATGACTTGACCGCGGTCGCCGTTTTGCAGGCTTTCCGGCAGGCCTTCGTAGGCCTCGCTTTCGTCGTCGTGGATTTCCTCAATGAGGCCTTGCGCCCGCTCCAGCAGTGCCAGCGCTTCGTCAATCTGTTTGCGACGGTCCTTGTTCATCGTCTCTCTCCATCGGGCAGGGCCTCGTATGGGGAGAGTGATAGCGGATTGCTATGCGGGCGTCAATAGCAAAAAGCTATGCATTGAGACGCGACGTAACGCATCGCTATTCGCGGGCGTTTGCTACTCGGGGATTAGGGGAAGGCCGTTCCGCAGCCGGTCGCGCTGGTCGTTCACCATCTTTCGCAGATCAACCCCGGCGGGGCAGGTATACACCGCCTCGTAGCTGATGCGCTCAAGCTGATACATCTCGACCACCTCGCAGCCTGCCGGGTCCAGAAGCCAGCGGGCCGCCGCGCGCCAGACCGGCATCGGCTCGGTCATGTTGACTGCGCCGAAGGTCGCGCCCCCGACCAGACTTTGACCCATTGCCGCACCGAACCCGCGCTGAATAAGCAGCGTGTTGTCCTCGGGGTGGACGTGGATTGCGTATTCCCGGCCATCAACGCGGGTCTTGGCGTCGGCCCGGTCGTTTCCATAGGTGCCCAGCCGGGCAAACCCCGCCCCGCACCCGGCGAGCGCCAGCGCCCCCATGCAGGCCGCCACTGTCAGAATACGCATCCGCCTCTCCTATAGATTCAGCAGCGGGCCAGAACGTCCCGGCCTGCCCATGAAGAAGCCAACCACAACCCCGATTATTTCCGGTCCCTGGTCGGCATCGCGCACTGTAGCCAGTCGGATCGGCTCTTGATAGGCCGGATCAGTTGAGCGGGGCCACAGCTCAACGCCTTTCGTGCTGGCGACAACCTCCTTAAGCGTTGTCTCCGCAAGGCCGCCGCGCCAGCGACGGACCACAACGTGATCGCCCTCGCGCACCCCGGCCTCGTGCGCGGGGCAGACGACGACCGTTGAACCGTCAGGGTAAAACCGATCCATAGAGCGCCCGACGACCTGTAAGGCAAAAAGCTGCGCTCGGGCATATTCTGGCAGCGACACGGGGACATGGCCCCAAGGCTCCGGCTCGTGATCTGGGACCTCTGCAAACACGCCTGCTCTTACCTCCCCGATAACCCCCACCATGCGAACATCTTCCACGTTCGTCACGCCAGAGTCGGACGCATGGCCCGCGCCAAACAGTATGTGGCTGGCTGAAACGCCGTAGAGCTTGGCGTATTTCTCAGCCCATTCCGGCGATATGCCACGCCGGTTCGCCTCTTGATCCCTAACATTCTGCGGATGCTCGCCCATAGCGCGAGCCGCCTCCGCTGCGCTGTCGTATCCCGCTGCGATCCGCGCCGCCCGTAGTCTTTCGTGAGCCTTTTTCATGAGCGGCGATATATCAGGATCGGCATAGCGATTGGCTTTGACAAACGCATAGCAATCCGCTATCCCTGTCTTATGCGTGACCATCAAACGATCATCTCACAGGCGGGCCGTGACGAAGAGGTGGCTGAGGCCATCGGCGGCGACGCCAAGCCTTTCAACGTGCGCGACTGGCGATTGAGGAACCGCATCCCGGCAGAACGCTGGGTGCGCGTGGCCTCGCTTGGCTGGGCCACCCTCGAAGAGCTGGCCGCCGCCGTCGCCAAGCCAGACACACAGGGGAAAGCAGCGTGAGCGGCGCGGCGCTTCTTGTGCTGGCCATCGCTGTCGGCGTCGGCGCTGCCGTTCTCTTCGCCGTGATCGACAAGGCGGGGCGCGCATCCCTGAACCCCCCGCCTGACGACCCTCTCTAATCCCTCCTCCATGACCCAAACCTAGCCGGGGCGGGTCAAGGGGTCACCTTGCAACCCGAAGGATTTTCGCAATGAACGAAAACGGCCCTTTCGACAGGAAAAACCTCAAGGCCCTGTTTGCCAAGCTGGTCCGCGCCATTGGCACACAGGAAGCCGCCGCAAGCTATCTGGACGTGAGCCGTCAGTATGTCGGCTATCTGGCCAGCGCCAACCCCGAACACGCCGCCGACGTGCCGACCTGGGACCATGTGTGGACCCTTGAACAGGCCCTCGGTCGCTCGGTCGTCTTCCAAGCCCTTGCTGACATGGTGGCCCCTCCGAAGGTTCCGGCAAACGCCTGTCCCCTGCGGGAGTCGATGGATGTTGCCCGGGTGGCTGTTGAACTCGGTCCCATCGCAATGGCGCACATGAACGGCGCGAACGGATCGAAGGGCGCTTTCGAGGCCAAGCTGGATGAGCTGCTGCAAGAGGTAGCCGAGGCCCGCGCCACGGTCGCCAAGCCGCTCGCCCCGGTTATCAAGATGAAGGGGGCTTGAGGATGGACGCCCTTCCGACCAGAGAACAGATCGCCGCTGAGACTGACTCCGCCGTTCTCGACGGCTGGATGGATCAAATCGCGCGGGCGATTGCCAAGATCGAGACCGACCTCGAATTCCGCGACGATACCGACGATTGGGAGCGTCGCGCGATCAATGCGCTGGCGTTCCATAAATACCTTGCGGGCCGCATCGAGCGCCGCCTCAAGGCTCTTGAAGGCACCGCCGCTGCTATCGAGCCGCGCTGGATCGAGCGCAACCCGCTCACGCAAGCAGCTCTCGATGGCGAAATTCCTGACACCTTAGAGGGCATCGTCAGGACTATCGAAGCCGTCGAAGCTGACAGGATAGACGAAATTGCGCGATCCCAGGTTGGCGCGCGCGACGACGCGTGGTTGGCCTCGGTCGCCGTGACGCTCAAGCGCCTCAAAGCCGCTCGCCATGAACTGATGATCCGTCAGGCCGAAGATCGCCGAGCCGCGAAAATCGAGGCCCTGCGGAAAAGGGAAGAGGTGAGGGAGCGCCGCTTTATCGAAGCCGCCCGCGACGTTCTGCCCCCCGAAGCCTACCGCGCGATCTGGGACCGCGTGGACAGGCAGATTGCCGAACAATCGGACGAAAGGATCGCCGCATGATCCGCACCCTCATCAACTGGCTGGCCCCCAAGCCCGCCCCCGCCCCCGCGCCCAAGACCTTCACCGACGATGAACTGGCGACGGCCCTTGGTCTCCGCCGCGTCGTCATGGTCAAGCCCCACGTCCGCAAGGCCCCGACCAATCCGAAGCGGGATGAGCTTCACGCCCGGCTTGAGGCCGAGGTCTTTCCGCAGGGCCGGGGCGCATAATGGCGGGCGGTCACAGCCATTCTCTCCGTCGCTTTGACTCCGCCGCTATTGAGCCGGAGCGGGTCGTTCCCTTGCCCGCCGGTCACCCGGCGCTGAGCGAAGGCCGGACGATTTTCAAGGCGACTGTGACCGCCTCAAAGGACAGCCCTCGCTTTCTCGTGTCTGGCCACAATAACCCGAAGCTGGGCAAAGCCGTTACCAAGGGGCCGCGCAAGGGATGGCCGATCTACCACCTCGCCCTAGAGGAACGCGCCACTTGCCCGCGCTCCTGCCTGCAATGGGATAGTTGCTACGGCAACTCTATGCCGTTCTCTCGGCGGCACACTCCTGACAAGGACTTCGAGCGATACTTGATCGCCGAGGTTATCACCTTGGCGCGCCAGCATCCAGAGGGATTGTTGATCCGGCTTCACTCGCTCGGAGACTTCTACTCCCCTGAGTATGTTTACATCTGGGCATCACTGCTTCGCGAGTTTCCTCAGCTTCACGCCTTTGGCTACACGGCCCATTGCACGGACGCTGGCGACGATGAAAGCCGCCGCATTGCGCGGGCCATCAAGGTTCTGACCGACGGCGCATGGTCGCGGTTCGCCATCCGCACGTCTGGTGGGGTCGAGGCTCGCTCTACAACGCTAGTCGTGGATGACGCAGAGACCGGTGATGCGGCGGGCGCGATTATGTGCCCGGCCCAGACCAAGGCCACAGAGGCTTGTGCGACGTGCGGTCTGTGCTGGGCTGATAGCGCCCGCGACAAGCCCATTGGGTTCCTCCGGCATGGCAGGAAGCTGGCGACCGGCAAGCGGGCTCAGAAGAAGCCGGAAGATGCTCCCGCCGCCCCCGCTCCTGTCGAGGCACGAAAGGTCAACTCAAACTATCGACCCATTTCTTTCGACGCGCCCCCCGGACCTCGCGCTCAGCAGCTTCTCGACTTCCTCAAGGCAGAGTCTGTGCGCCGTGGATCGGCGGTGGAGGGGACGGTGTGCGCCAGCCTCAAGGAGCTGGCCAAGGGCAGCGGCGTTCCCGCCGGGTCAATGGGCTTTGCGGTCTATGAGCTTGAGAAGCGGGGGCTCCTGACCGTCATCCCGGGCAGCCCGCTCAAGCCGTCAGAATACCGGCTCTCCGAAGCGGAGCGGGTTCCGCAACCGAAAGAGGCCGCGCCGGTAAAGACCCCGACCGTCAAGAAGGTTGATGCGGTTCCGCTCGTGGGGCGCACCTCTGACCGCCGCCCCGCCTCGCGAAGCTCAACTCCTGCGTCCCGCGCCGTGTTCTTCGCGTCCGCACGACGGCACCGGGTCGATCATGCAGAGGTCTTGCGCCTGCACGATAAGCGCATCGGGTCTCAGAACATCTCGCAAATCCTTGGCGTCAGCATGGAAGACGTGCGGCGCGTAATCGCTAACAGAGTGGAGATGGCTTGATGGCCGGTCCCGAAGACATCCTCCAAATGCAGGTCGTCCGTGCGCTCAAGATCGTGGCCCCGGACTGCCTTGTGTATCACGCGGCGAACGGCGGCAGCCGTCACCCCGCCGAGGCCCGCAAGCTGAAAGACATGGGCGTGATGCCCGGTGTCGCTGACCTGTGCTTCGTCCTGTCCGAAGGCCGGGCCGCTTTCATTGAACTCAAGGCAGGCAAGGGCCGTCAGTCGCCCTCGCAGAAAGCCTTTCAGGAATCCGCCACCGCGAAGGGCGCGCTCTATGCCGTCTGCCGGTCACTGGATGAGGTTCTGACCACGCTCAAGGGCTGGTCCGTTCCGATGCGCGCAAGGGGTGTGGAATGAGCGAGTGGACCGCATATGAGATCAGCATCCTCGAACGTATGTGGCGCGACGGCCATTCCTGTTCGGAGATCGCTCGCGTCCTCCCGGGACGGACCCGCAACTCGGTGATCGGCAAGATTCACCGCGAGGGCATTTCAGAGCTTGTCGGTCGTCCTGCCGGAACGCCGAAGCGCCCCTCGACTGCCAAGCAACGCGCTGCCCGGGCCAAGGTGTCCGAGGCTCGCGTCCGGACGCACAAGATGACCAAGCCGGGCAAGCTCCGCGCCGTTGGCTACGACTACAAGGAGAACCCCGAGACCGCTGCCAAGGGCCGTGAGAAGCGGCGCAAGGAGGGTATGTCGGCCATTCAGCGTGTCGATAGCGGCGCGGGCGTGGTCAGCCTCAATGCCCGCCCGTTCGGTGAGGCTACCGGGTGCAAATGGCCCCTCGAAGGCGGCTTGTTCTGCTGCAACCCGATTGCCCGGGGCGTTTACTGCGAAGGCCACTCGAAAGTGATCTTCGTCGGTCGCGGCGGCAACATCACCGTGCGCGGGTTCGACGACGTGCAGGAAGACCCCAAGCAGAAGCCGGTGATGATCCGGACCCCGTGGGACAGCGGGAGGCAGGCAGCATGATGGGCCTGACCAAGCGCCAGCAGGATTTGCTTGAATACCTGCGCACCTATGCCCGCGACAATGGCGGTCGCTCCCCGTCCTACGATGAGATGAAGGCAGCGCTCAATCTGGCGTCGAAGTCTGGCGTCGCGGGGCTGGTCGAGGCCCTTCAGGACAAGGGCTTCATCCGGAAGATGTATTGCCGCGCCCGCGCCATTGAGCTGCTTGGAGAGACGCTTCCCGGGAAGACTGCCGAGGAAGTGACAGAGGCGGTTATGCGCAGCCTGCGGAGGCTCAACGCCGAGGCTAAAGAGATGGGCCGCCCGGCTCGTTGGGATGAGCTTTGGGACGCTGTTTATCGCGGGGTTGCTGAATGACCGCCCCTGCCAACATCACCAACATCTCCACAGCCTATACCAGGCTGACCGAGCGCGCCCTTAACGCCATCACGTCCTGCTCTACCGGAAGCCCCAAGGAAACCGCCCGGCTGATGGTCCGCGCCTTCGCCCTTGTCGCCCGTGAGTTTCTGCCCAAGGCCGAACTGGTCAAGCAGCTCCGCGATCTGGCGACCGAGATCGAGAGGGGCGAGTGAACGACCTGCCGAAGAACCTAGAGGCAGAACAGGCCGTCATCGGTTCGGTGCTGTTCGATAACGGCTGCCTGCCCGATAGCCTGCGCCCGGATGACTTTTCGGAAGCCTATCACGCCCTGATCTGGACAAGCGCCTGTGACCTGATCCGCGCGAGCCGCACGGCTGACCCCGCCACCCTGTCGGATCGCCTCAAGGTCTCGCCCGCGTTCGACCAGTTTGGCGGTATTGGCTATCTGTTCGACCTGATCGACAAGGCCCCGGCCCTGTCTCTCGTTGGCGAGTATGCCGCGACCATTCAGGACGCCTCGACCCGCCGGAAGCTGATCGCCTATTCCGCCGAACTGGCCGAGCGGGCGAAAGACCCGACCCTTCCCGCATCGGACCATATCGTCAGCGCCGAACGCGAGCTTTCCGCCCTTGCCGAGAGTGGTCCCGCGCACACCGCATGGTGCCGGGCCGATGAAGTTACCGCCAATGCCGTCAGGAACGCCCGTGAGCGCGGGGGAGGCATTGAGCTACCCACCGGCCTTACCGAACTCGACAGGCTTACAGGCGGCCTCCGCAGAGGCGAAATGGCCGTCATTGCCGGACGGCCTTCGATGGGGAAAAGCTCTGCGGGTCTGACGGTCGCCAAATCGCTCGCTAGCATCGGCAAGGGCGCGGCGTTCTTCTCAATGGAGATGCCCCGGGCTGCCCTTGGCCTCCGCATGGCCTGTGACATTGCCTTTGACCCTGACGCCCCGGTCTATTCCGGCGAGACGACGAACCCGACCTACTTTAAGGCCGACCGGAACGATCTGGACGCCGACCAGTGGCGTCAGCTTGAGCGGGCGGCGGATCGCATTGCCGGATGGCCTCTGCACTTTGATCCTCGCCCTGGATTGACGGTCTCCGCGATGGAAGCCTGCGCCCGCCGCCTGATCCGCGATTGGGACCGGCAGGGCATTGAGCCGGGGGTCATTGTCGTTGACCACCTGACCATCGCCCGCCCCGATGCAGACCGCCGGGGGAACAAGGTGGCAGAGGTGGGGGATATTTCCCGCAGCCTTGCCGAGATGGCGAAGCGTCTGGACGTGCCCGTGGTGGCCCTGTGCCAACTCTCCCGGGACGTTGAAAAGCGGGACAACAAGGATCGTCGCCCCGGCCTGTCTGACCTGCGCTGGTCCGGTGAGATCGAACAGGACGCCCGGCTGGTCATGTTCCTCTACCGCCCGGAATACTACTGCCGCCGCCCTGAGAACGAGGACGACATGGACGCCATGATGGAATGGCGGGCCAAGCTGGATCGCGTCCGCAAGAAGCTCTGGTGGCTGGTCGAGAAGAACAACAACGGCCCCACGGGCGAGGTCGAGACCTATTGCGACATCGCTTGCAGTGCCATTCGTGACCGGAGGGGAATGTGAGCGCGCCGTATATGCAGCTCTATGTCGCTGACTACCTTGGCGACACCCGGCACCTGACGACAGAGCAACACGGGGCATACCTGTTGCTCCTGATGACCATGTGGCGGGCGGATGGCGTCCTGCCGAATGACGACGCCAAGCTGGCCCGGATCACCGGCCTGACCGTCGCTCGCTGGCGCAAAATCAGCGACGAGATCATGGCCTTTTTTACCCCTTGTGAGGGCGGGATCACGCAGGGCCGCCTTGCCGCAGAACTCACGATTGCTGAGGAGAAGTCTGAAAAAAGATCGCAAGCCGGGAAAGCCGGAGCGAGAGCTAAGGCGCTGAAAGATAAGAAGGCGTCTCTGGCAAATGCTTCACGTTTGCCTAAGCATTCTCCAGAACCAGAACCAGATAGTATTAAGGAAGCTAACGCTTCCTCGTCGTCGGCCCCGTCTTCGACGGCCCCTTCGACATATCCCGAGCCCTTCGAGGCTGCTTGGAAAGCCTACCCTCACGTCAAGGGCCGCTCCAGCAAGCCGAAAGCCCTCGGGTTCTGGCGTCGCCTGCCTGCCGCTACTCGCCAAGCCCTCCCGGATGCCGTCGCCCGCTATGCCCGCGACGGTCGGGAACCCAAGGCCGAGTGCGGTGCGCCCGCGATGCAGCGGTGGCTTTCGGAAGCCCGGTTTGAGGACTGGATGCCGGATGCCGCGCAAGACGCTGCCATTTCCGACGACCGCTGGCGCTCTGCCCTGTCGCTGCATCGTGATGAAGGCTGGTGGTCAGACGGCCTTGGCCCGCCCCCGGGATCGCCCGGATGCCGCGTTCCCCGCCACTTGCTGATCGCCCCGACCCACCCCGCCCAGCCAAAGGACCAAGCCGCATGAGGGAGATCACCCCGACGCCGGACCTTTACCGCCACATCGCAGCGGTTCACAGGGCCGAAGCCGAGGCCCGCCGGGATCGCCAGCCGGACTTTGCGGCGATCCTCGATACCTGGGCCATGAACGCCGAACGCCGGGCGGAAGCCTGCCAACCGCAGCCTGATCTTTTCGGAGGAGCATCCCATGGGTAAGGCCACCAACCCCAAGCCCCGTTCCAACGGCGGACGGCCCCGGAAGGAGGGGGAGCGGTATGAGTGCGGAAAGCTGAAGCGCCCTGAACCCAATCCCATCGTCCTCGCGCATCGCCGGGCTTTGTGCGACGATCCGACGAAGGCGACCAACCCGATTGACGTGATGCTGGCGAACCGCTGGATCACGGAAGATCAGCACCGGACGGCCTGTCGGTTCCGGGAGGATCGCCATTACGCCCAGCTCTGCGGCCCGAACGTGCCGACGCAGAAGGACTTGAGCGCCCCCGAGGGAGTCGACGCCCGGGGCATGAACTTCAGCCAGATGCCTAACGCGGACGTGGCGGCCATTTGGGACAGTGCGATGGGAAGAACCCCGGCGGCCCAGACCGACCAGGATCAGGCCCAAGCCCGCGCGTTCTCCCGCTACAAGTCAGCCTGTGAGGCGATGACGGCGGAACAGCGGGCCGAGGTCGAGGACGTGGTTATCCATGATAGCTGGCCGCAATGGGTGATCCAGCGCAGGGCCAAGCGCTTCGGCACGTCATGGGAGCGGAAATACACCCTGCTGATCGACGGCCTTAACGCCATGATGGCGGGTGTCTATGATAGGAGGATGGCGGCTTGAGTGACGGTCCATCGCAAAGCAACGCCCGCTTGATCGCGGAGCTACAGGCCGTCACGCTGGCGGTCAGGATGTTCGGCCTGCATCGGCTGCCCGAAGTGATGACCCGCGACGGCGACGACGAAGCCGCCGGGAACGAAGCCCAAGGGGCGGAGTAAACAAAATGTGACCCATCAAGACGTAAAGCCGTGGGAGCCTGTGAGAGGGCGGTGGCAGCATCCCGAAGACCGTCCGCAAAAGAGCTGGCGCTGGCAATGGATAAACGGACGAAGAGACCGAGGCGACTGCGGCCCGATAGGCGACGGCTGGTCCCTCCACGTCACTCTCGCCAATGGCCAGACAGTCATTGTGAAGGCGAAGGCGTAAAAAATGCGCCAATGATGCATTTTGTGCTTGCGTAATATCTACGCCGCGTTATGTTCACTCATCGGCGCAGGGCAATCAAGCACTAGCCGGAACGGAAACAGACAGATGACCCTCACGAGCAAAGACCACTACGAACTGATGACGATGTTCGAGCGGGAGTTTTCGGGCCTTCGCCTTGATCGTGAGGACAAGGCTTTTTGGGCCAAAGGCAACGTCTATCAGAGCGGCGAAACCAACACCCTGTTTCTCGCCTACCGTCGCGGCTTCGCCTACGGGCGGGCCGCATGACCCCCGCCGAATACCGCGCCGCCCTATCAACCCTCGGCCTGTCGCAGCAAGCGGCGGGTCGTTGGCTAGGGGTAAGCCGCAAGACCGCACAGAACTATGCGAACGACGGCCCGTCGCCTGCCGCTGCACGGGCCATGCGGATGCTTTTGAACATGACGCCAGCCCAGCGGGTAAAGATTGGCGAGCTGCCGAAGGCGATACATGACCACGACACTTAAGATGCAAGAGCGCATCCTTGATCTTTCAGAGCCAGACACGAACGGAGGTTGCTGGCTTTGGGCAGGGCCGATGCTTGACCAGGACGGCTACGCGTCGGTTTACAATCCGGCTTCCCGGCGCAACGAAAGGGCACACCGCGCCAGCTACGAAGCCAACGTTGGGCCGATACCGGCTGGCCTCGTCATCGACCACAAGTGTCGCGTGCGCTCGTGCGTGAATCCAGACCATTTGAGGGTCGTGAGCAATAAGGAGAATGTCCTTTGCGGAGAGGGGGTGACGGCCCGCAACGCCAAGAAGACGAAATGTCATCGGGGCCACTCCCTGTCCGGCCACAACCTCTACATGACGCCCGACGGCTGGCGGTCGTGCCGTAGGTGCCGGAACGACAACACGATCAAATACAAGGCCCGCCGCCGAGCCAAAACGCAGGCCAGCGCATAGCCCCTTGACACCCTCCCCAAACACGTGCTATTTCCGAAATGAAAGGATCGGAGATTTGCGTTAAGCGCAGACCCGAGCCGATTTGATTCCAGCCTAAGCACCGAGCCACGGCGAACGGCTAGAGCGGGGATCGAGAGAGTTTCGGGCGAGAGCCTAAAGAGCGGTGTCGGCATTCTGGCTAGACCAGATTGTCGGCGGGATCGGGACAAATGCGACATGGGACCTAACGGCCTGTGGCGAACAAAACCCCCCAGCCAGTTTCTGCGGGGCTGTGAAATGCCCAGCGATTGTCGCAAGGGAGTCGGTGGTTCCCCAACCGTAAGGCGGGAAGCCGGTCCCGCAGAATCCATTTCCGGGCTTCGGCCCACCAGTATCGTGTGAGCGGCCTGTGCCGGAGTGGATTAACGGTGAGGGACGCCAATAGCCGGGGTGTGCGCTAGACGCCCGGGTCGTGGGTTCGAATCCCACTGGGTTGCCCACACGACCTAACTTCGCATGGGCGCGATGGAATACCGCCCGGCTCTGGGTTTCCTGTATGGGGACCGCCACCGGAAGACATCGGGCACCTTTGTGTTGAGTGCCGTCTGGTAAGCGGCCTCATGCGAAGACCAATCCCCCTAGGGGGAGCGACGGCGGGTTAGGACTGGGGTTTCTCGGTTGCCCGCCGTTTGCATTTCACCTTCCGCCTCGTTCCACAACGGAACCCTATCAGAAGAACCCCTGACCCTAGCCGGATGCTGGATCGGGGCGGATACCTATGGAGGAAGGCATGGCGAGCGGCTACGAGCGTTCATGCCTCCCCAAGCGTCGGTTCGCTGATGAGGTCACAGTCAGAGCCGCGGCCCAGATTGAGTGTGACCGTGGCGCGGCTCCTCGCAACGCCATGTGGATTTATCCCTGCGGCAACTGTCGCGGTTGGCACCTGACAAACAAGCCGGGCAAGCGAATGCGCCGCGTCACTTCGGCTGAGATGTATGAAGCCCCCGACCCCCACATTGATGACGGCATCCGCACTCCGCAGTTCGGCGGCTATTGGGGCGGATACCTATGAGGGCC
The DNA here is from genome assembly GCA_964395805.1 of uncultured Brevundimonas sp. GTDB lineage: Bacteria > Pseudomonadota > Alphaproteobacteria > Caulobacterales > Caulobacteraceae > Brevundimonas. Next base: position 21,674 of record CAYNDG010000001.1, on the reverse strand, counting down.
AGATGACCGACGTGCAGCCCCTGATCCTCAAGCTGTATGCCGACACCCGTCTGGCCATGCTGTTCATACGCCTCGCATCTGTCCCGGTGCTGTTGGGTTGGAGTCCGAGCGAGAGAGCGCAAGACATGATCGCGCGCATGGCCTCGAAGCTGGTCAGGGTGCGCGTCGCCAAAGAGTGCTTCGGTGGCCCCCGCTAGGAGAGACGCAAGGTCAGAACAGGCCAAGGCATATCGCCACCTATACGGCACAGCCCGATGGAAGCGAACCAGGGCGATGCAGTTAGCAGCCCATCCCTTGTGCCGGACCTGCCAAGGCCAGAACAGGCTGACGCCAGCGACCGTCTGCAACCACCTCGATAAGGAAGCCAAGGCGACAGAGGAAGGTTTCTTCGCCGGGCCATTCAGTTCGGAATGCTCCGACTGTCACGACCGGATCATCCAGAGGGATGAGGCAAGGGTCGCACAGGGCAAGCTGCCGACGCGGGCTGTCGGGGCTGATGGATGGCCTCTGTAGGGGGTATGGCCCTTAAAATCCCTCGGGGTTTTCGCCTCTCGACCGGCGGGGGCCTCAATTTCTCACATCCACACTTGGAAGCATGACCAATGGCTAACCCACGGCTCCCGGCCATGAAGGCCGACGTGAGCGGCGCGGCCATCAAGAACCCGCAGCGCCACAAAGACCGCAAGGCTCCGAAGGGCACCCGTCCTCTGGGCGAACCCTACAAGCGAATGACGCCGGGACAGGTTGAGGCGTGGGAGGAGTTCCGCGCCGAGCTGCCTTGGTTGAACTCGTCGCATCGGGCGCTGCTGCAACTGGCCTGCGTCTTGAGGGCGCGGCTGAATGAAGACCCGGACATGGGGGTGAACGCCCTGTCGGCTTACAGCTCGATCCTGTCGAAGCTGGCGGCAACCCCGATTGACGAGACAAAGGTAGGTGTGCCGGATGGGGAAGACGAAGACCCCGCCGACCGCTTCTTCACTCGACCGCACTAGGGCTTATGCCGAGGCGGTGGTCTCTGGGGAGATTGTCGCCGGGCCGCACGTTCGGAACGCCTGTCGTCGGCATCTGGACGACCTGGGGCGGACTGACGGGATTTGGTTTGACCACGAGGCAGCGGAACACGCCTTCGGGTTTTTCGAGAACGTCCTGAAGCTGAGTGAAGGGCAGTTTGAGGGCAAGCCCTTTGAGCTTCACCCATCGCAGGCGTTTATCGTCGGTTCGCTGTTTGGCTGGAAGCGCGCGGACGGACGCCGCCGGTTCCGCCGGGCCTACATTGAACAGGGCAAGGGCAACGGCAAATCGCCTCTCGCGGGCGGGCTGGGCCTGTTTGGAATGTCGGCGGCTGGAGAGGCCGGCGCGCAGATTTACGCGGCGGCTGCGAAGAAAGAGCAGGCCAACATCCTATTCCGGGATGCAGTTCGGATGGTCGAGCAGTCGCCCGCCCTCAAGAAGCGGATTGAGCCGTCTGGGGGGCCGGGGCGAGAGTATAACCTAGCACACCACGCGAGCGGATCATTCTTCCGCCCGGTGAGCCGTGACACGGGCAAGACCGGATCGGGGCCGCGACCTTATTTCGTGCTGGCCGACGAGGTTCACGAGCTACCGGATCGCAAGATCATTGAGATGCTGGAGCGGGGCTTCAAGTTCCGGCGCGAGCCTCTGTTGTTCATGATTACGAACTCGGGTTCGGATCGGAACTCGGTGGCGTGGGAGGAGCATGAACACGCGGTCAAGGTCGCGGCGGGCAATCCGGACGCGGTGACGGACCCGACCTATCTGGGTCAGGTTTTGGACGATACGACGTTCAGCTTTGTGTGTGGTCTTGATGAGGGGGACGACCCCCTGAATGACCCGACGTGCTGGATCAAGGCGAACCCTCTTCTAGGGGTAACGATCACAGAGGAATACCTGGCTGAGACTGTGGCGCAGGCCAAGTCGATCCCGGGACAGCTCAACGGCATTTTGCGCCTTCACTTCTGCGTCTGGACGGATGCCGAAACGGCGTGGATGACCCGGGCAACGCTGGAGCCGTGTCTGGCGGATTTCGATGTCGCAGAGCATCACGGCCAAGAGATTTATCTGGGCTTGGACCTTAGCCAGAACCGGGACATCACAGCCCTTGGGGCGGTGGTCAGGACCGGGACCACGGCAGACGGCAAGCCGACGTTTGACGCATGGATAGAGGCTTGGACGCCGGGGGATACCGCCGAGGCCCGGTCTATCAGGGACAAAATGCCCTACCTGATGCAGTGGATAGCCGAGGGGCACATCCACGCGCCGCAGGGCGAGAACATCAGCTATCGGCACGTCGCGCAGACGCTGGCGGAATACGACCGGGACTATGCCGTTCAGGTGGTGGCGTATGACCGCTACGCCTTCAAGCGGTTTGAGGAAGAGGTCGTCGAGCTGGGCCTGAGCCTGAACTTTGCGGAGCACCCGCAGGGCGGGCTCAAGAAGGGCAAGCCGCTGGAAGCCGGGGGCGAGGGCCTCTGGATGCCGGGGTCGGTGCGGCTGCTGGAGGATGCCCTTTTGGAAGGGCGAATCCGGCTCAAGAATAATCCGGTGCTGGTCTCGGCGATGATGTCGGCGGTGGCGGAACACGACAAGTGGGGCAACCACTGGCTGGCCAAGACCCGGTCGGTAAACAAGATCGACGCTGCGATTGCGCTGGCGATGGCGCTCGGTGCGGCGCACGGAAAAGAGGGGGGCGACCTGATGACTGGTTCTGACGCCCTGGTGCTTCTTTGAACCCGCTGCAAAGGGTGGTTTCGGGCATGGCCTCTGCGGTCGGCCTGCAAGCCAACACGCGGGATGCTGGTTCGGCTCACTGGTGGGGGCCTGCGGTCACGGCTGCGTCCTCTGGCCAGATGGTGACGCAGGAAACCGCGATTGAGCATTGGGCTGTGCGCGCTTGTATTGAGGCGCTGGCCGGGCCGGTTTCGACGCTGCCGATGATGGTTTTCCGCCGTCTGGACGGCGACAAGCGCGAGGTGGCGCGGGATCACCCGCTGTTCAAGGTGCTGCACAGCCGCCCGAACCGTCGCCAGACTTCGCAAGAGTTCCGGGACGAACAACAGCGCCATCTGTCTGTCTGGCGTAACTGCTATTCGCGCATCCTGCCTGCTGAGGATGGCGGCCCGATTGGCGAGCTGGAGCCTATTCATCCGGCGCGGGTGCTGGAGGTCAAGCGTCGTGATGACGGCTGGGTCTATTACAAGGTCACGCGCCTTAAGCCCGCGACCGGCCATGACTGGCTGCGCGAGGATGAGATTTGGCACATTCGCAAGGCCCCGCTGACGGAGGACGGCCTGCGCGGTCGCCCGGTTTGGGAGACGGATAAGGAGACCATCGGCAAGGCGCTGGCGGTTGATCTGTTCGGGTCGCTGTTCTTCGCCAATGGCGGGTCCGGTGGCGGCGTGATCGAGCATCCCGGGGCGTTCAAGACGAAAGAGGATATGGACCGGTTTCTGGAGGCGTGGCGCGCCAGCAGCACCGGGGCAAATCGCCACAAAGACCGCCTGCTTCTTCATGGCGTCAAATATCAGAAGAACGACGTTAAGAACGACGAGGCGCAGTTCCTCGAAACCAAGAAACAGGTTGGCTACGAGGTCGCCTCGATCTGGAATATGCCGCCGCACCGCGTGGGGATGCTGGAGCGCGCGACTAACAACAACATCGAACAGCAGTCGATTGAGTTCGTCATGTATACGCTCGCGCCGTGGATTGCGGCGTGGGAGCAGGCTGCGGCCCGTGACCTGCTGATCGGCGACGAGTCGGACGAGTATTTTATCGAGATCAACGTCGCTGGCCTGCTGCGCGGCGACATCAAGACCCGCTGGGCGGCTTATGCCCTCGGGCGGCAATGGGGCTGGCTGTCGATTGACGACATCCGCCGCCTTGAGAACATGGACCCGCTTGGCCCTGCCAAGGGCGGCGACGATCACCTCACACCCCTGAACATGGTCCCGGCTGGTTCGGCACCGCCCCCGGCCTCGGAGGAGACCCAAGATGCGTGACCTGCTTCACGCCCTGGCTGAGGCCACGGGCGAAACCCTGCTTGCTGTCGATCCTGAGCGGATTGGTGCGGAGCCTCGGGCGTCAACGGCTTCGGCCCCGACTGCGGTTGCGCTGCTGTCGCTGGCTGGCCCCCTGTCGCCGCGAGGGGTTCGCTTCTGGGGGCGCGAGGTTGCGCCCGGCATGGATCGTTTCAGGGCCGCGCTGAATATGGCGGCTTCTGACCCGAACGTCGCTGCAATCGTGATCGACGTGGACAGCCCCGGCGGCACTGTGACGGGAACGCCGGAGACGGCTGCGGCTGTTGCGGCTGCGGCGAAAGTCAAGCCGGTCATCGCCGTGACCGAGACAATGGCGGCTTCGGCTGCCTATTACATCGCCAGTCAGGCGAGCGAGGTTGTGGTCGCGCCTTCGGCTGAGGTCGGGTCGATTGGCGTTCTCGCGGTCCACATGGATATGTCGAAAATGCTGGAGGATTTTGGCGTCAAGGCCACGATCATCCGCTCGCGCCCGGGCAAGGCTGATGCCAACCCGTATGAGCCTCTGACTGAAGAGGCTTTGGCTGCCATTCAGGCGTCGGTCAATGAGGCCGATGCGGAGTTTCTCAAGGCCGTTGCGGCGGGTCGCAAGACGACTGTTGCCAACGTCCGCGAGACGTTCGGTCAGGGCCGCATGGTGTCTGCGAAGGAGGCGGTTCGCCTCGGCATGGCTGACCGGATTGCGACCCTTCCGGAGGTGCTGTCGGGGCTTATTCGTCCTCGCGGCATGGCGCGCCGCCGGAGTGCGCTGACCTTCGCCTGACCATTCTCGACTTCCGAGATCGCCACCTGTGTTCCGCCGGGGCCACAGGACGACGGCGCTTTGCCCCGGCTGGATTGGAGACGGGCTATGACCCTTAAGGAACTCCGCCAGCAGCGCTCTCAAAAGGCCACGCGCGGCAAGGCGGCAACTGTCGAGTATAACGAACTCGCCAACAAGGCTGAACGCACGGAAGCAGAGGAAGCCCGTCTGACGGCCCTCTCTGCCGAGCTGGACGCTCTGGAGGCGGACGTTACCGCTCTGGATCAGCGTATCGAGACCGAGGAGCGCACTGCGCGTCGCGGCTCGCTGTTCACCACGGCCCCTGCCGCTTCGACGGCTCGCACCGTGAATGAGCCGAACCCGGAAACGACCGGCGGCTTCCGCAACCTCGCGGAATTCTCGCTGGCCGTTCGCAACTCGGCGGTCAACCATACGATGGATGCCCGTCTGGCTGCCCTGCCGGGCAACACCCACGAAAACGGCGGTTCGTCCGGCGAAGGCTTCATGGTCCCGGCGGAATTCCGCGCGCAGATCAATGAGCTGGTCTTCGACGGCGGCGACCTGCTGAACCTGGTATCGCCGGAGCCGACTTCGTCGAACAGCGTCCAGACGCTGCGCGATGAATCGACCCCGTGGGGTGCCACCGGCGTTCAGGCCAACTGGCGCGCCGAAGGTTCGCAGATGACCCCGTCGAAAATCTCGACCAAGAGCGCCATTGTGCAGCTTCACGAGCTGTATGCGTTTGTGGTCGCCACCGACGAGCTGCTGTCGGACGCTCCCCGCCTGAATGACCGCCTGACCCGTCAGGCCGCCCGTGCCATCCGCTGGAAGGCTTCGGACGCGATCATGTGGGGTGACGGCGTCGGCAAGCCGCTGGGCTTCATGAACTCGGCTGCCAAGATCGAGGTCGCCAAGGAGTCCGGACAGGCCGCTGACACCATCGTCGCTGCGAACGTGGCCAAGCAGTTCTCCCGCCTGCTGCCCGGCAACATTGCCGGTTCGGTCTGGCTGGCGAACCCTGACACCCTGCCGCAACTGATGACCATGACCATCGGCAATCAGCCGATCTGGACCCCGCCGAACGCTGGCTTCGCCAACGCCCCCGGTGGCTTCCTGCTGGGTCGTCCGATTGCTCTGACCGAACACGCGGACACTGTCGGCGACGTGGGCGACCTGACCCTGTTCGATCCGGACGGTTACTACGCCGTGACCAAGCAGGGCGGCGGCATCGACTTCGCTTCGTCGATGCACCTTTACTTCGACTATGGCGCGCAGGCGTTCCGCTGGACCTTCCGCCTCGGCGGCCAGCCTCACCTGTCGGCCCCGGTCACGCCCGCCCGCTCCGCCGCGACCAAGTCGCACTTCGTCGCTCTGGCCGCTCGCGCCTGATCGTCCTGAACCCTGAGGGGGCTTCGGCCCCCATTTTCTCAGAAAGGAAACGGGCATGAACCCGAACCTCCTGCCGTCCGACCGGGCGGCCATTGTCGGCGTCATCGACCCCGACGCTACTGGTGCCAGCACCGTCACCACGGGCTGGGTTGCCGCCAAGGACTTCCTGACCTTCATGGCCATCGTGTTCGCCGGAACCCTCGGTTCCTCGGCCACGCTGGACGCGAAGATCGAGCAGGCGTCGGACGCTTCCGGCACCGGCGCGAAGGACGTTACCGGCAAGGCCATCACGCAACTGACCCAGGCTGGAACCGACAGCGACAAGCAGGCCATCATCAACGTGAAGCAGTCCGATCTGGACGCCGACAACGGCTTCACGCACCTGCGCCTGTCCCTGACGGTCGGCACGGCGACTTCGGACGCCGGTGCTGTCCTGCTGGGCCTCGACCCTGCCTATGGCCCCGCGTCGGACTATGACGCGGCGACCGTGGACGAGATCGTCGCCTGATGACTGTGCGCGTCGTCACTCCCCCCGCACAAATGGTCAGCACGGCGGATGTCAAGCTGCATCTGCGTGTGGATCATTCGGAAGACGACGCGCGCATCACCTCCCTGATCGCCGCTGCGACCGCTGACATTGAGGCGGCTACGCAGCGGCGGTTCATGGAGCAAGAACTGGAGTGGGTCTTGCCTCGCTGGGTTTACCCCCTGCGGCTCCCGGTAGCGCCTGTGGCGTCTGTGGAGAGTGTGACCTACGCCGACGAGGTGCTTGGGGATACGGTTCTGGGCACGTCGTATTACCGTGTCGCGCCTGACGGCGAGGGGAAGATCATCACGGCTACCGACGGTTCGGTCTGGCCCGTGCTGGACCCGGACGCTGCCGAGCGCGTGGTCATTGCGTTTACGGCGGGCGAGACCGCCGCGCCGAAGGAGGCCATTGAGGCCTGCAAGCTGCTGGTCGAATATTACTACGAGGCCCGGGACTGGCCGCTCGCATCGTCTGGCCTGCCCCAGGTCGTCGAAAGCCTGATTGCCCCGCTGAGGTGGCATTGATGGACGCGAAGATTGACGCCCCCAAGCTGGATCGCCGCATCACCCTGCAACGGTTCACCTCAACCACAGACAGCTATAACGAGCCGGTCCTGACGTGGGGAACGCTGGCGACCCGCTGGGCCTCGTATGAGCCGCTGTCTGACGGCGAGCGGTTCCGGGCCGGGGAGACGGCGGCGGATGCGTCGGCGCGGTTTGTCATCCGCTGGTCAACGGACGTGTCGGACCTCAACCCGAAAGATCGGCTGACGTTTGAAGGGCGGACTTACCAAATCCTTCATGTGAAAGAAGTCGGACGCCGGGAGGGCTTGGAGATCACGGCGGCGGCTCGGGCTGATGGCTAGGACCGTCAAGATCGAGGGCCTGCGGGAGATCGATAAGGCCCTCGGCGAGCTGGGCAAATCGACGGGCCGCAATGTTATGCGCCGGGTGGCGGTCAAGCGGCTGGAGCCGATGGCCGAGGCGGCTCGTCGGATGGCTCCGGACGACCCTGACACGAACGGAAACGACCTCAAGAACAGCATTGCGGTTTCAACGCAGCTCGGGAAGCGCCAGCGTGGTCTCAATCGCCGCCGCAGGAGCGAGGTTGAGGCGCACATGGGTCCGGCGGGGACGGGCGGGGTTGCGCCGCCACCGCACGGTGTCTTTCAGGAGTTCGGCACAAGCAAGCACGGCCCGCAGTCGTTCATGCGCCCGGCATGGGACCAAGGCCAAGACGCCCTGCTGGACGGTGTTGCCGCAGACCTCTGGTCGGAGATCGAGAGGGCCGCTCAACGGCAGGCCCGCAAGGCTGCGCGGCTAGCTGCGAAAGGCTAACACATGGAAGCCGATTTGATCGCCAAGCTGCTGGCCTCCAGCGGAGTGACGGCGCTTGTCTCAACCCGGATTAACTGGAAACGCCGTCCGCAGGGTTCGGCGCTTCCGGCCATTGTCTTGCACAAGATCAGCGGCACACCGGACGTAACGCACGGCGGGGCGTCAGGGCTGCGTGTCAGCCGTATTCAGGCCGATTGCTGGGGAGCGTCTTACGGCTCCGCAAAGGCAGTCGCCCGCGCCATCGAAAGCGCCATCACGGCGCAGACCTTCACCCAAGGTTCGACCCGCTTCGACGTGATCCTGATCGACTCCGAGCGAGACGACACGTCGGACGAGTCAAACACCCCGCTTTTCCGCACGTCCCTGGACCTGATCGTCCAGTCCGCAAACGCTTCCTAAAGGAGACTTCATCATGGCTGCTTCTGCTGCTGCGTCGGGCTTCGGCGCTGTATTCGCCTATCTCTCGACCGAACCCTCGACCTACACGGCGCTTGCCGAGGTCATTTCGGTCACGCCGCCTTCCATCAGTGTCGAGACCATCGACGCGACCCACATGGCTTCCGATGACGGCTTCCGCGAGTTCATCGCCAGCCTGAAGGACGGCGGCGAGTGCGTCGTGACCATGAACTATGTCGAGGCCAGCGCCACGCTGCTTCAGACGCTGGTTCTGGCCGGAAAAGAAACCTTCCGCATCACCCTGCCGGGCAGCTCGACCTTTACCTTCACCGGCATCCCGACGAACTTCACCGTTGATGAAGTGACCATCGACGACAAGATGACCATGAGCCTGACGATCAAGGTTTCCGGCAAGCCCGTTTACGCGGCGGTCTAATCCATGGCCAACCCCCATAAGGGCGAGGCCAAGATTGATGTTGCGGGCCGGAGCTACACTCTGGTCTTCGACATCAACGCCATGTGTGAGGTGGAATACATCCTCGACATGGATGCCGACCGCATCCTTCGGACGCTGGTCAAGTCACCCTCGCTTCATCTGATCCGCGCTCTGCTTTGGGGCGGGCTTCGTCGCCACCATGCCGACGTTGACCTGTATGCGGCGGGTGATCTGGTTGAGCAGATGGGCGGCGCTGGTCCGGCGCTGGACGGCATTGGGCGGGCGCTTCAAGCGTCGTTCCCGGATGCGAAGGAGGGCGAGGATACCGACCGCCCTCGGAAGGGGGCGGCGGCTGGGACTGGCCGTCGCTCCTCAAAGCGTGGGTCCGAATAGGTCAGGACCCCGAGGCGTTCTGGCGAACGACCCCGCGCGTCCTGAGTGTGGTGTTTGAGGGGGCGTCTCAACGCCTAGAGCAAGAGCAACAAGCGCGCGCATGGGCCGCATGGCACACGGCGGCGCTGTCTCGGGTTCAGGGCGGGAAGTTCCCGGCGCTGGAAACCCTCATGGGGGTGAAGCGCAAAGTCCGTCGCCAGACGGTCGAAGAACTAGACGCGATTTTCAAGGCGTGGGCTTCCCGCGACCAAAGGTAGGGGAGACTGCCCATGGCCCGTTCTGCTTTGGTCGGTGCCCTGCGGGTCACGCTTGGTCTTGATAGCGCACAGTTCACCCAGGGCCTGAACCGGGCGCAGACCGGCCTGCAACGCTTTGCTGCGGCGGCTCGCGCCGGTGCCTTGATTTTGGCCGGGGCGCTGACTGCTGCTGGCGGCGCTGTGGCCGCAGCGATGAAGCCGATCATCGACGACGCTGACAATCTCTACAAGCTGTCGCAGGCCATCGGGATTTCGATTGAGGACCTGAGCCGCCTTCGTTATGCCGCAGAGCTGTCAGGCGTTGGACTGGAGTCGCTCGGCAAGGCGGTCAAGCGCCTGTCCGCCAATATGTATGAGGCGGGCCAGTCTGCAACAGGACAGGCCGCAAGGGCCTTCGCCGCGCTTGGTATCAGCGTCAGGGATGCCGAGGGCCGTATGCGCCCGGCGCTCAAGGTCATGGAGGACCTTGCGGCCCGCTTCCAAAAGCTGCCGAACGGGGCCGAAAAGACCGCTCTTGCCATGCAGATATTTGGCAAGTCTGGTGCCGACATGATCCCGATGCTCAATGCGGGGTCTGCTGGTCTCGCGGAAATTTATGCCGAGGCGGAAGAGCTTGGCATCGTTCTGGACGAGGAGACGGGGAAGGCCGCTGAACGGTTCAACGACAACCTGACGCGGCTGGGTAAGGTCAAAGACGGGATCGTCACGAAGATCACGGCGGGAATGCTCCCGGCCCTTGAGGGGCTGACCGACGCGCTGGTCCGGTCTGCGAAGAACACGAACGTCCTGATCGGCGTCGGCAAGGCGCTTGGCGCGGTGCTTCAGGCTCTACACACCGCCATTGCAGCGGTGTCTGGGGCGTTTAGCGTCTTGGCCCGGACCATCGGTGCTGTTGCTGAGGCGGCTGGTAAGCTGGCGCGACTGGATTTTGTCGGCGCGGCTGCGGCTGCCCGCAACGGCATGGCTGACATATCGCAGTCCATTGCCGGAACCATCGGGACGATCCGCGATATCTGGACGCCGCCTGCTGGCGACAGCACGGTGCAAGTCCTGGCGGAAGACTACGACGACTTGAGCGTTGCGACCACTGGCGCGCGTCAGTCCCGCGAACGCCTGACGGATGCGGAGCGTGAGGCCGCCCGGGTAGCAGATGAGATGGCCCGCGAGGGTGCCCGCATCTATGAGAACACGCGCACCCCGGCGGAGCGTTATGCGGCAGAAGTGGAGCGTCTGACCCGCTTTCTCGACGCAGCGGCTATCAGTCAGGACACGTTCAACCGCGCCCTTGCACAAGCGCAGGCGGAGTTTGAGCGCGACGATCCCCTTGAGCGGTCGCGGCGGGCGGCTGAGGAAAAAGGCCGCCAGTTCCGTGCTGACAGTGCGCAGGAGGCAATGGACCTCGCGCGCGATCACCGCGAAGAAATGGAAGCCGCGACGTATGACGGCATCCGGGGCGGGCTTGAGGCGGCGGCAAATGGTGACCTCGGACGGTATCTCGCCCTGCGCATCCGGGACGCCCTCTTTGACAATCTGGCTGGCGTCCTGACGGACATCCTGTTGGGTGACTCCAAGGGCCGGGGCGGGGCGCTTAACTCGATAGGATCGTGGGGGTCGTCGCTCAAGAAGGTCTTTTCTGCCTTCACGGGCGGGTTCCCGGGATTCTCGACAGGCGGGTCCTTCAAAGTCGGCGGAGCGCCGGGCAAGGACAAAAACTTCGTCGGCATGAACCTGACGAAGGGCGAGATGGTCGATATACGCAAGCCCGGTCAGGACACGGGTGGGGCGATGGCCGTTCATGTCGTCCCGTCGCCGTATTTCGATGTGCAGGTCGAGCGTGTTGCCACGCCGGTTGCTGCTGGCTTTGGGGCGCAGGCGTTCCAAGGGGCGCGTCAGGCCGTCCCGGCTGACATGGGCCGTCGTCAACGCTTTTCCTATCCGGGGGTTCGCTGATGGCCCTGTCGCTTCCGACGACGCCTTCGCCTAGCAAGGTGGTTCCCCGGCTGGTCAACTCGCGCTCTAACCTGTCTTCGGCTTTCGGGGCGGGGGATCAGCGCTTTGCCCGCATGGGTGCGCGCTGGGCGCTGGACGTGACCATGCCGCCGATGCGCTATGCGGACGCGATGGCTTTTGCCGATCTGGCGAGCGAGACCGAGACCTGCATTCTTCCCATTCCGCAGCCCGGCATTGCCATTGGTACCCCGGGGCTGGCGCTGGTTGATGGGGCGGGGCAGACGGGTTCAACCTTGTCGCTCAAGGGCCTGACCCCGCACTATGCCTTCACGAAGTGGCAATGGATCACGGTCGTTACGTCCAGCGTCCGCTATTGCTACCGGGTGGCATCGGTGTGCGTCGTCGACTCGGACGGCACGATTGACCTTCCCCTCTCGACCATGTTGCGGGTTCCGCACGGCAATGAGGATGTGGTCAAGATCGCAGACCCGGAGATCGAGGGCTTTGTGACCCTGCCGGATGATGCATGGGCCTATGACGCCTCCCGTCTGGTCTATCTCAGCTTCACCATTCAGGAACGTGTCTGATGGACGCGGCGCTGATTACTGCCCTTGAGGCAGCGGCCCCGACCGAGGCTCTGCTTGTAACCGTCAGCCTGCCTTCTGCCGTGACGATCCGCTGGACCAATGGCGGGTTTGTGGAATGGGACGGCGAGACATACCAGGCTGAGGACGCGACCTATGGCTTCCTGTCGTCGGTTGAGGAAATCACGGACGGCGTGACGGGCGAGGCCACGGTGTGCGCCCTGACGATCGATTGTGACGCGACGGCTTTGGCCCTGCTGGTTGCCCCGACTGTGCAAGGGTCTCTGGTCACGGTGCATCTGGGGGCGGTCAACCGCTCGACCGGCGCGCTGATCGGGGAGCCGGAATTGCTTTTCCGTGGCGAGCTGGATCAACCCCGCCTGTCCGTGGGCGAGGGGACGCTGGTTTACGACTGCATTACCGAGGAAGCCCGGATGCTGGAGCCGAACGAGGAACAGCGTCTGACGGACTCGTTCCAGAAGAGCGTCTGGCCCGGCGATAAGGGCTATGAGAACGTGGTCGAGACCGAGGCCGAAGTTTACTGGCGTCAGGACGACCCGAGGAACCCTTACCGATGACGCGGGGCGAGGCGGCGCAGGCTTGCATCGACCGGTTCGGCGGCAAGGCTTTTGATCCGAAGTCAAGGCGCGACTGCGTGAGGCTGGCGGCCCATGCCCTGCACTGTCAGGGGGTCGGGTGCGCTCCGCTGAAGGGCGCTCGCTACACGACGCTTGAGGGTGGTCTGAAGGCGCTCAAGAAGCTGGGATTTGAAGATCTGATCGAGGCCGTTGATAGCCTGCCGGGCCTGACCCGGATTGCGGGCGCGCGGGCGATTGCCGGGGATATTGTGGCCATGCCTTGTGATGACGGGCCGTGGGGCTGTGCCCTGTCGGTGTCGGTCGGCAACGGGCGGGTCTTTGGATTTAAGGACGGCGTGGGTCAGGTCGTGATCCCGAGCCAAATCCTGTGTGCATGGAGGGTTCAACCGTGCCGCAAATAGCCGCCTTTGCCGCTAGCGCCTTCACCTACGTTTCATCGGCTTCGGCTGCAGTCGCGGCAGGGTCTGCCACACTGGCGCAGACGTTGACGGTCACGGCGGTAAACCTTGCCGGGTCCGTTGCCGCCACGGCGATTACGTCGGCGCTGTCGCCCGGCGTCGGCGCTGAGGGTTCGCCCACGGCTTTCCGGCTGGACACTGACGCGGGCATCCCGGTTGCCTTTGGACATGTCGCCACGGCGGGCGTTGTCGCGCACCGCGCCAGCTATGGACCGACCAATCGCTATCAGTCCGTTGTCGCCACCCTTTCCGCCGGGCCGGTTCAGGGCAACTACACGATCCGCATTGACGATGAGCTGACCACCTTTGGATCAGGCGGCGCGGCTGCGGACGGCGATCACGTCAATGAGCTTTGGTTCACCCTGAAAGACGGGGATCAACCCGACACGGCCCTGTCGTCGCCTAGCGGTCTGGAAGGCTCTGCGACCCTGCCGAAGTGGGGCGCGGACTACAAGATGAACGGTCGTTCGGCCTTCATGATGACGTGCTTTGAAAACTCGAAGTTCACGGCCTATCGCGGGGGTCTGCCCAAGCCGCTGGTCGAGTTTGACGGGCGCTTCGGCTACGACCCGCGCGAGGACGGAACCTATCCGGGGGGCGTGGGGGCTTGCCGGATCAATGATCCCGATACCTGGGTCTATATCGACAACCCGATCATCGCAGCGCTCAACTGGGCAATCGGCATTTGGGAAGGCGACAGCGGGGGCGGGGCCTATGGTGTGCCCTATGCGTGTTCTCTGGTCGCGGGCGTGGGGTCCAGCATCGACGGGATCGACGTTGCGGCCTTTGTGAACGCGGCAAACGTGGCTGAGGCAAACGGCTGGGGCGTGGCTGCTCTGCCGACCACGAAGGATGACAAGTTTCAGGTGATGACCGCGCTGTTGCAGGCGGGGGGCGCGTATCCCTCGCGCAATGCCGGGCGCATCTCGTGCGTGACCTATGGCGAGGCGCAGGCGTCGGTCGTCACGGTGACGGCGGCGGACACGGCGGGACCGGTTGAGGTCAATCTGGGGCAGTCCCGGCTTGAGCGCATCAACACGGCCTTGCCCCGGTTCTGGTCGTCAAATCATCGCTGGCAGATGACGCAGCTTGGCCCGGTGTCGAATAGCGCGTGGGTCACGGAGGACGCCTCGATCAAGCGGACCCGGGGGATTGATTTCCCCTATGTCGGCGACGGGGATCAAGCCGCGCAACTGGCCTATTACGCGATTGCCGATGCGCGCGAGGCGGTGACGGGCCGGGTGCCGTTCAAGCCGCATATGCGTCAGGTCCAGCCGGGCGATTGCTTCACCTTTGATGAGCCGGGCTTCCTGCTGGACGGCGTGAAGGTCAAGTGCCTGAAGCGGTCGATTGACCCGATGACCTTGAAGGTCATGATCGAGTTCCGGCAGGAGACGGACGCCAAACACGCGGCGGCCCTTGCCCAGACGGCGAACGGCCCGGGCACTGTGACCCCGACCGGCCCGGATACGTTTGAGGTCGATCCGCCGACCCTCACGTCAATCTCGGTCTCCGGCGACACGGTGACGATTGGCTGGACGAATGGCGAGGCGCGTTTCTTCCGGACCTTCATCTATTACAGCCCGGACTCGACCTTCGCCAATGCGGTGCAGATCGGATCGAAGGGCGGGGATGCTGGCGAGGCGCAGACGGCGACGCACAAGCCCGGCCCGGGAACCTGGTATTACTGGCTGGTGACGCGCTCGGGCGGTCCGGGTGCTTATGACCTGTCGGACCCGGTGTCGCTGGGCAGCGTGGTGGTCACGGTCGAGATCGACACGGACAACCTGAACGACCTGAATATCCTTCGCCGCACGGGCGGGGGGGACTTTACGGGCGATCTGGACGCCACCGATGGTGCGGACTGGACCACGAACGTCACGGGCCGTCCGACCGAGCTGACCGATGGCCGGATCACGACCGCGCTTAATGCGTCGGGTGTGTTGCAGACTGCCATTCCGTCAACGCTTGCCGATAGCTCTAACCTGCTGCGTCGGACGGGCGGCGGGCTGTTCTCTGGCGACCTTGCGGCGACGGCTGGGGCTGACTGGTCCGCGAACGTGTCCAACCGGCCCACGGAGCTGACGGACGGTCGTATCGGCACGGCGCTCAATGCCTCGGGGGTTCTGCAAACCGCGATCCCCTCGGCCTTGGCGGATACGTCAAACCTGCTGCGCTATACCGGCGGGGGCAGCTTCACCGGCGCGCTCAATGCCAACTACATCACCAACACGAACGAGCTGACCGACGGGGCCAATCTGGGCCAGACGGCGGTGTGGTCCAGCGTGTCGTCGCGGCCTGCCAATCTGGCCAGCCTGTCGGGTTCGGAAGGCATCCTCAACAGCGCGATCAGCCTAAGCGCCGATGGTGTGCTGACCGGTGCCGGGACCAGTGTGCAGGTGAACCTTTCGAGCCTGCCGGGCACGGTTGGCACCTCGCAAGTCGCGGACGGGGCGATCAGCGGGACCAAGCTGGCGGATGCTGCCGTTGACCTCGCCTCTGCCAAGGTGACGGGCAAGTCGCTGGCCAATGTGGACAATGCGGCGGCCACGAAACTGGCCGGGATCGAGAGTGGCGCACAGGTCAATCCGGCGAACCTCGCGGAGCTGGACCATGCGGCGGCAACCGCGCTGGCGGGCAAGGCGGATGCCTCTTCGCTGGGTCCGCTGGCCACGTCTGCCTTGACGGAGGCCAAGGTCCGGGGCCGATACCTGGGTGCCTATGCCGGGAACGCTGCGGCTATCACGGCGGGCCTTCAGGACGGTGACATTTTCATCGATACCTCGCTCACGCCGAGGGCGCTCAAGGTGCAGGAGTCTTCGGTGATTACCGAAGTGGATATGTGGGGCATCCAGTCCACATATTCTGCCCAGACCGATGTGGCATCGACTTCGGACACGCCGGTCGCTTCGATTGAACTGACGGTTCCTCGCGGGGCGTCAATCGTCGCGTGGTTTGTTCTGGAGATTGAGACCAGTCCGGAAAACACCCGGCAAAGCATCTCTGGGGCTTCTCAGCCTGATGGGACTTGGCAGATCGTGGAGATTTTTGAATCTGCGTCTCGCCAAATCCAGAGCGGAACATGGTCCGCAACGCCTGTCGGAAGCGGTGGCGGGACGGACGATTACATCAACATAGTCACTGTTGACGGTGCGGCGAACACCTCCCGCGCGCCCAGCCGAGGCAGCTTGCCTTTGATTGTGCCCTCAGACTCGACGCGGACCTATTCGCTCCTGATGGCACTGACCAGCGGGCGCAAATCCCTGCTGGATGCCGGATTCCGGCTTTACGTGCAGGTCCAGCGCACGACCTCCTAGCCCTAGCTCACGGACAATCCACATGATCACACCGGGTTCCCTGAACCTGCGCCCTTTGCGCTGGGTGCCGTTCAAGTATCAGATCAGGGTCGATGCGTATGACCTGACCAGTGCGACCTTCGTCATGGAGGTCCGGTCGTATAAGGGCGCGCCGGGTGATCCCCTCATTGCGCTGGCGAACGCGTCCAGTCCGACGCAGGGCATCAGCGTGTCGGTTGTGACGACGGGCGGCGTTCCGGCCTCGACCATCGAAATCCGCATTGATGAAACCACGCTTGAGAACCTGCTGCCGTTCTCGGTGACAAGCGGGACGCCGAACCGGACGCCGGGGACCGATGCCGGGCCGCTTTATTACGACCTCCTCATCACGCCGTCCGGGGGCACGAAAGCCCGCTGGTTTGAGGGGACTTTCACCATCGCCGAAGGGGTGACGAAAAATGTCTGATGCTGTCGCCACTGTCGTTAACGAGACCGTCCAAGTCACGATCACCGGCTCCGAACTGCTGACGCCCCTGGTTACGGCTGCGACCACTGCGAAGGATGCCGCAGAGGATGCGCAGGACGCTGCCGAGGCCGCGCAAGCTGCTGCCGAGACGGCCCGCGATGAGGCCGCCGACCGCACAGCGGAAATCCTCCGCATCATGGGTCGGGCTGACCTGTATGGGATCACGCTCCTGTCGAATGCGTCGGCCTTCCTGTCGGGTGGCGTGGAGGTGCTGCCGCTGGCCTCTCCGGCCTATTACCGGATTGGCGGGACGGAGGACACGGCCCTTGCCGATATGCCGGGCATCACGATCACCCGGGCCAGCACGGGCTATGCGCGGACGGTCGCGGGCACGTTTACCTCGTTCGCATCGGGCGCGGCGCGGATCACCGACCGGGGGCTGCTGGTTGAGCCTGCTGCGACCAATCTCTTTCCCCGGTATGCGCCGACGACCGCGCAGCTTGGCACAGGCACGAACACGTCCAACACGACCGAGCCTTCAAGCCCGCCGATTTCCAGCCTGCAATGGCTTCAAGTCGGCGCGGGTGGCGTCGGCATTGCCTATCAGGCCGTCACCCTGACTGCCGCGACCACCTACACCGCGTCCTGCATGATTGAGACCCCGGACGGGTCGTCACCGGTTGGCGGACCGAACAACGCCAGCACCGACTTCAGTTTTGTCATGGCCGGGGTGGTGCTTTCGTCTGGCACCTACAACTACCTGCGTCTGTCGGGAAATACGTGGCTGGTGTGGCACACCTTCACCACGGCGGGGTCCATTTCAAGCACGAACTGCGGCATCTTCCGACAAGCCACCCAGAACACGCGGACCCTCAAGTTTGCGGGCTTCCAGATCGAGACCGGCAGCCGGGCAACCTCGCCCATCGTCACCACGGGATCGAGCGCCACCCGTGCGGCGGACGTTATCCAGATCACCGGCCTGACCATCGGGCAGGAAGTCACGGTCGCGGCGGATATTGCCCTGACCGGCGGCGATTCGACTGTCACCTCCGCAGGCCGGTTCATCTTCGATCTGGATGGGGGCACCACGGCGGACCGCGTCTATGCGAACAACGTCAACGGGGCCTTGGGCTTTGCGACCGTGGCGGCCTCAAGCACCACGGCCTCCGTTGAGGTGGCGGGCACGGCGGCAATCGATGCGACGGTCAAGCTGGCCTATCGGTCAAGGGTCAATGACTTCCGCATGGCCCGGGGCGGGACGCTTTCCACGGCTGACACCTCCGGTGCGGTTCCCTCTGCCCTGACCCGTCTGACCATCGGCGGTATCAGCACCGGGGCCAACCAGTTGAGCGGGTTCATCCGCCGTCTGGTCATCATCCCCGCCGCCCTGACCGACGCCCAGCTTCAGACCCTGACCGCATAGGAGCGCCCATGATGTTCGATATGATCGGAGTGCTGCGCCGGGATGCGGTCTATGACGCCGATAACGTCCTGACCCATGCCGAGGTTATCTACCCCGGATTTCACGTCAACACGACGACGGCAATCCTGGCTGAACGACCGGACCTTGAGCCGTATGTCGTCACGCCCGAGACCCTGATGCGTGTCTGGGCTGGCGACGATCCCGACAACCCCACAATGACCGTGGCCCTCCGGTTCGCGGATGAAGCTGAAGCCCTTGCCGTGATCGGAGCCGTGGAATGACTGGAAAACTCAGCATGGCTGGCCTGCAACGCGACGTTGACCGCGTAGAGGCCGCCCAGACCAAGCACGAGGCGGAATGTGCCCTGCGCTATGGCGAGTTGAACAGCTCAATCCGCGAACTCAAGGACGGCATGAAATGGGTGATCCGGCTTGCTGTCGGGATCATGTGCGCGCTGACCGGCTGGCTGGCTGTGCAGCTATGGGAAGCCGAGGGCCGGAACCCGCCGACGATCCCGGTTGAGGCCCCGCGATGAGCGACCTTCAGGACCCGCTTCCGGAACCCCATTTTCGCTGGCGGCGCATCCTGACCTATGGCGCTGTCGCTGTTAACTCCGGCCTCACCGGCTGGGCGATCTACAAGATGGACGACGCCCGGTCCCTGATGTGGGTGGCGCTGGCGTTGATCCTGTCGAACGTGATCTTCGCCTTGCTCTACATGGGCGGTGCGAGCGCATCCGATCTGGCCCGCATCCTCAAGTCGGCAAGCCTGCTGAAAAGGCCCTAGCCCCCCCCTAAACACAGGAGACTGCCATGGCCTATCGCCTTGGTGCCCGTTCGCTTGCCGAGCTGGAAGGGGTCGATCCCCGTCTGGTCGCGGTCGTCAAGCGCGCCATCGAAATCACTCCGCAGGACTTCACCGTTCACGACGGCCTCCGCACCGAAGCCGAACAGCGGGAACTGGTCCGCCGTGGGGCTTCGCAGACCATGAACTCCATGCACCGCAAGCAGGCATCCGGGTATGGCCACGCGGTCGATCTGGTCCCCTACATCAACGGCAAGGTCCGGTGGGAATGGGATGCGATTTACCCCATCGCCGCCGCCGTCAAGCAGGCCGCCGCCGAGCTTAACGTGCAAATCCGCTGGGGCGGGTGCTGGCAGTTTATGAGCCAGATCAAGGGCACGACCGCCGACGATATGCGCAAGGCCGTGGAGGCCTATGGAGCCGCTCGCCGAAGGGCAGGCAAGCGCGCGTTCACCGATGGCCCCCACTACGAAATCCCGGCTGGCCTATGATCGCCCGCGCCCTGACCCGCACGGCCCTCAAGTGGCTGGCCTTCGTCGCCGCGTTCATCATCCTGGTATCGGTCGTGAACTTCGGACTGTCGTATGTGCCGTTCACCCCGCAATGGCAGTCAAAGCGCGCGGTGGCCAAGGCTGAAAAGCTGGAAGGCCAGATCGACACCCTGACCCGCGAGGCGACCGGCAATGCCGAGATCGGCCAAGCCGTCGAGACCCTGCACACCCGCGAAATCATCATCCGCGAAGGCACCGCACAAGCGATTGCCGAAGCCCGGAGCGCCCCCGATGCTGACACGCCCCTTTCTGACGAGCGGGCTATGCGCCTGCGTGCTGCTGACGACCGCCTGTGCCGAGACACAGGGCTATGCGCCGCCCATCCTGACGCTCCCTGACGCGGCCCGGGAGCCGTGCCCCTTGCCGGTCCTCCCTGACAACCCGACGCAGGCCGATCTCGACGCGACCTATCTCGCGCGAGGAATGGCCCTCGGTGTTTGTGATGGTCGCAGAGACCTAGCGGTGCAGGCGTTCGACGCACAGCAGCGCGCGATTACTCCCCCGGCCCGCAGGCCGCTTTGGAAAGTCTGGTGATGCCCCTGACGTTCACCGCGCCAGAAGACGAAGGCTATCCCCGCTGGGTCACTGACACCCAAATCAAATACCTTGAAGCCCTAGAAAAGCACGGCACCTATGAAAGGGCCGCCGAAGCCCTCGGGGTGACGAAAAACGCGGTCTGGGAATCCATCGACCGCTATAAGAAGGCCGCCGCCCGGCATGGTCACGCCCCGGGGCACTTCGTGTCAGGTGTCGCCCCCGGCAACGTCATGGGGAAGGTGACGATCCAGCGGAACGCGCTGGGCGAGGTTGAACGGACTTGGGAGCGGCAATCACCCGGCGGCATATCGCTGGACGACATGATCCAGCGGATCGAGGGGCGGCTTAAAGACCTGCCCGCCTTCACGCGCCGACCGGCTCCCAAGCCCGCGACCGCAGCCGCCGCGCTGCTGACAAACTTCCTCGGCCTGTTTGATCTGCATATCGGGGAAAGCATCAGCTCCGACGATCCGGCAGGCCGGTGGAATATCGCCATTGCCAAGCGGACGATCATGGCGAGCGTTGACCATGCCATTGCGACCGCTCCGAAGGCCAAGAGGATCGTTCTGTGCTTCGGCGGGGATGCTGCCCACTACGACAGCCTAAAGCCCGTCACGCCCCGCTCCAAGCACGTCCTCAACGCAGACGGCGATGCCAGCGACATGATTGACGCTGTGCAGGACGTGGCCTTCTACGCCATCGACAGGGCGCTGGAAGCCTATGAGGAGGTTCATGTCATCTGGGCAGAGGGCAACCACGATGAATATACGACGGTCTTGATGCAGCGGCTCATCGCCCGGGTCTATCGGGACAACCCGCGCCTGACCGTCACCATGTCCCGCGTTCCCTACTATGCCCTGCTGTTCGGCAAGGTCATGATCTGCGTTCACCACGGGCACGGGGCGAAGCTGACCGAGCTGGCGGGCAAGTTCGCCGCCATGTTCCGGTCGCTCTGGGGGCAGGCCGAATACGCCTATGCCCACGCCGGGCATCAGCATCATATTCACGAGAAGGAAAAGGACGGCCTTCTGGCTACGCAGCACCCGTCCCTTGCACCCTCCGACGACTACGCCTTGTCCAAGGGCCTGGTGTCGCGGCGGGGCTGCCTCATGGTCACGTATCACGACGAATACGGAGAGGTGGGGCGGAACACGACCCGGCCTGAAATGCTGGGCGTGTTCGATGAGGATGAACGCCTAGCCGCCTAGCCCCTGACCCGCCCGTCCCGTGCCCGCTGCCCCTGACCGGGCGGCGGGCCTTTCTGCAATTGTGGGGTCTCCCCAAAATCTCCCCGCCGAAGCGACGACTTCACGTTATGTTCTGCGTGATTTAGACAAACTGCCCGGGCACAGATGGTGCCGGAAATGCCCGCAAATGCCCGTAATACCGGGCTTTCAGATGGTGCCGCCGGGCAGGATCGAACTGCCGACCTCAGCCTTACCAAGGATGCGCTC